>CAXGBK010000102.1:0-2605 GCA_964008345.1 uncultured Coxiella sp. | reverse complement strand
ACGCATACGTCGAATAAATCGATCATTTTTGCTGCCGAAGAAAAATTTTAGGATGTTAGAAAGCACGTGTGGTATATCCGGTACTAATGTTAATAAATTGCAGATATTATAACATAATAGTATCTTCGTGGCAAGGATATGTTGTTGAGTTGACAGGGATGATTGTGCTATTATCTGCTTGTTACGTTGGAATAACTTATGGTTACTAAAATAGGTGAAGAAGCGCTGTTTAAGCAGTATTGTCAAAAGGCCCGTGTGCACCAACAATTTTTTACGAGCATTGTGGATCGGCTGCCATGTCTAAAAGGGAAGATACATGCTGTATTGTATACAAAAGGAAAGGTCGTGCTCTATCTGGTCTCTTCATGTGACTATATGTTTATACAGTCTTATCTTAGTTCTATTGAGGAGATCTGTCAGCAGAAACGTTTTCCACCAGTGTCTTCTGTTGTTGTTCGGGTTTCTTCTCCTGTCAAGAAAGTTGATTTAACAAGTAAACCTACTAGATCTCGTCCTCCATTATCTTTATCCGACTCGCTATGCAAACTTTCAGATAGGGTTGGGAATACTAAGCTGAAATCGAGTTTGCGGAAATGGGCTGCTAATATTGATAGCAGCCGTGATACCGATGGCTAATTACGGGCAGGGCTGACTCGCTCTCTTTCTTGTTGCATGCTTTGCACTTCGCTACTACGATTACGATCTTGCTCTACCTTGGTATTTTGGGCTAGGGATACGAATTCTTTGCGTTCTGGGTCGCAGTCTTTTAAATCGCTTCTTAGCTTATAGTCTATTTTTGGTATTAAAAATTTGTTCGCGATATAGCTCCAGAGTGGGGTTGTAGTGGCTAGCACGGCTGTAAATCCAACCATGGGATTGATAGAGGATAACATCGTAGCTACGGCAGTGCCCGATGATAGGTTGATAACCGCAAAACTTGTAACGATGCCTGCAGCTACACTAAAGCAGGTGTTATCGTATTTTGCATCTTCAATTTCTTGGGTAGGTGCATTACGTATAAATTTTTTATAGCAAAGCAGTGCAAAGAATGCAGAAGCTGTGATGGCTAATGTGGCAGTTCCTACTAGGGTGCTTAGAAATGCAGTGCCTTCGATTAATTCGTATTTTATCATAGAATCGTAAAACAGATTCATAGAAGCTGAAAACGCTAATCCTATAACAAGATTTTCCGTAAGGCTATGTCCTATGAATGAGCTGTTTCGTTCGATATTATTGTGGTATCTAAGGGAATCGAAGAAGTCGTATGAAGTCCCTTTTTTGATGTCATCGAAAATGCGTTGCAGTCCATTATAGTTAGAGCTTGCGTCGCTTAGGTTGGTGGAAGATCGCGGTATGCTCCCTCCGTCTTTGAACATGCCAGCTAATTGTCTTATCAGCAGTGATAGGCCGGTGGCCGTTATGGCGGTACTTGCGCTAAATCCTGTGCTTATGGCTTGGATTGGTAGGCTAGGAATGAGGGTGCTGATGATACATATCGCGATAAGTGTTTCCGCTAGCTCTGTCATGATTCGATATATAATGTCTTTCGGAAGGTCAGCTTTAGCCACGTTGTTGTTAGCTGTTGTGAATTTTGTTATTGCTTCTAAGGTTGATTTTACAAATGGCTTGTTGTCTTTTAGGTACATATGTTCCATTGAAGTCTGAGCCTGTTGTCTGGTGTCGTTTTGCGTCTCCTTTTTTGGACTTGCAATGTAGTACTGTACGCCCATGGTAAGTGCGATCAGAAGTAGACAGCAACTAGAAGCTGTTATGACCAGTGACCTATTTAGGCTCAGACTTAGAGTAGTCGTAAGGATGGCAAGTATTCCCTGAAGCGTGGACTGTGCGAACTGATTGGCTGCAGGTAACCACTTATCGCTATTAGATATTTCTCTTTTACCTGCTGTGCCCCGTACCTTGTCATCATGGTCTTTGTAAATACTTACGGAGTCTTTTTGTATTTTTTTGTTGTGTAACATCCCAAAATGTTTTAGGACTGTTCTGGTTATGCTGCTCGTGTAGAGTCTGGAATCAACTGTGATGATATTCATGTATAAGACTCTGACGAATGCCGTTACAGCTATTAAATAACAGTTCGCAATCAGTAGCTGTTTTTTTACTGTTCCCTCAAGAAGTTTTGTGTAGATTTTCTGAAACTTTAGTACGATTGCAGGCGAAAGTCCAAGAATAGTGTACATTAGCAGGTTAGCAATCATCAGTGGAAGCTTTCCGGTGTAGTATGCTACCTTGCACGCGTATTTGATAGGTTCGAAGAGTGAGCTTGATTTTTTTTCTTTGGCACTCGTTTCGGGCGTAGCTCGGCCTGTTTTTTTTGATTCAGGCGAAGATTTAATGGATGAAGACTTGGTTACTGGTTTAAATAATGCTCTAAATACGTGCATGCTAAGCTCTCTTGGTTGTGGTGAATGTGGATACTCTTAATTTGGGGTTCTTAAGAGGTAGAAAGTGATTTCTAGTTAATGAATCTGTCATAAAATTCAAGTGTGATTAAGACTGTATAGTAGTGTAAAAAGGGTGTGATTGCAAGAGGCTGTGCTCTTCAATTATATGATTTTTATTTAGTAGAGCTTAAAATTATGAAATT
>CAXGBK010000101.1:0-4388 GCA_964008345.1 uncultured Coxiella sp. | reverse complement strand
TTGGACAAAAACGATTAGGAATGATATCGCGAGCCATAAACTGATGACAAGAAAAGTTGGTGATATCGATGGGGAATTAAGCGCTACCGTGTTAAATTCTTTTTCGATGTTTAAAAATGTTCGTAAAAGTTTAACAGGACCATTAAGCCAGTATATTATTGCACCCCGTTGTAGTGGATCTCTTGAATCTTTATTACACAGCCGGGCGAATATAGATCTCGAATTGGTGGTAGTTAGTGTCTTAAATGCACTCGTTATTCTGCATAAAATGGGTCTGAAACATCGCGATATACATTGGGGAAATATCTTAGTAGCCAACAAATGTGGCCAACAAAAAGTTGTATTATCTGATTATGGGATGGTGGAAGAAAGCGATAGAGATAACAAAAATTGTTGGGCCGACTTTGAATGTTTTAATGTTAACGTATTTGATAATATGAAAGCATTTGATCATGAAGGAAAATTACGGTCATACAACACATTAATGCATTATATTATATCTTCCATCAGAGGCCGTAGTGTTTTGGATCCCTCTGCTCGGATAGAATATTTTTGCAGGGCTGCGATAATTTACGTCCTCAATACAGCCGATGATCAAACGGCGCTTCTGCGCTTGCAGACTGTGTTGGAACTTATAAATGGATTGGCAAACGTATCAAGAGATGTTGCAAATGCAGCATTAGAAAGATTTTTTTTAGAAGCAAGTCGATTACAAACATTATCTATCCTAGAGTTTTTACACCAATATAGTAGTGCTGGTTTTGTAAGGTTTTTGTGCAATAAGGAAACGATAGCATTCCTACAGGGGCGAGAAAACGAACAGTGGCTTGAGAATAAGGCCGACTTATTAGCCGAGGTATGCGTCAATCATATTTGTAATAATCGGTCTGCCATAACTGAGATAACACAAGCACTTCATGCCTTTAAAGGTCTGGATGAAGAGGCTCATTTCTATACTTTCCAGAAAATATTGCAACTTCTGCAGAGAGAAAGAAGCATTTCAGAAGAAGATGAAAGGCAAATTGTCTCGTGCGCAACTTCCGAAAGAGAAAGAATTGGGTGTATGAATCGTTATTATGCACACGGTATCACCCATGTTTATCAAGACTTCAGTCATGGGGTGTATTGTGCAAAGCAGCTATTAACTAATCCCGATTTACAAGCTGGAAAGAGTGCATTTTCGATTTTAAATTTTATCTATTGCAGTATACCAAAAAGTGACGATAGAGGTGTAAGAGAGAATCTGTTTATAACTTTAATTCACCAAATCAGTCAAATAGATGACCCGCTATGTAAAGGGTGGTTTCAAGATGTCCTGTTATTTACAGTTAGTAAATTTTCGCCTATAAGGGATGCAAAAACGCTGCATTTACTAAATGGACTGTTTGCTCATCCGGGTGCAGAAGTGGCGATTATCCAGTTTTTATGTAAAGATATTTCACGTAAAGACAGGAGGTTGACGTGGGTTCATGAAAAATTGGATGCGCTAAAGCCTATCTTTCAAAGAGATAAAATGCTGGCAAAAAAAACGCTACAAGCTATAAAGGATGATTCAGCGATATACCGTCATACCAAAATGGATTTTGATTGTAGCGAAATCGTATTGCTGGGTATTACCCTTGCCCAAAAAGTTTCAGAAATACTCAGCAGTACTTGCCCAGAAGTCATCGATTTACAACAAGAAATAACAGATGCATTCCCAAAAGCAGGGATATTCACACTAGAAATATAAGGCGAATATGCGTTTAGAAAAGATCAGCGATACGGCTGATAAAGGTGAAATGCATCAATAGTTAAATTGGCGATATGCCCTGAATGTTTACAATGTCGCTTGACTATCAAGTTGCTATAGTTTCTCAATAGCTGCAAAAATAGCGTCTTCGATCGCCTCATAGTCTTTATGGATGGTTTTGTTGCCGTTGAGCATTAATACAAAGGTTTTTGGCTTTTTGCCAAAAGGATCGATATAGCCTGCTAAGGTTACTACGCCGTTTAAAAATCCTGTTTTTGCACAAATGGGAATACGGTTTTTGCGTAGTCGATTACGTAGCGTTCCATCTAAGCCTGCACAGGGTAAGGCCGTGATTAAGTTCTGCAGTTTAGGGGTGTGGTAGATGACTTGTAATGCGTCTGCCAATGTTTTTGCTTGGAGGCGGTTGTTTCTTGAAAGTCCAGCTCCATCGACTATACTCGCATTTCGGTCCTCGATGTTATAGGACGATAACGTGTCTTGGATTGCGTTCTCGCCTTGCTCCCATGACCCAGGTTGGTGCGAGGTTATGGCGCCTAGATGCTTGAAACATTGATTGGCAATATGATTATTAGAGGTCTTTAAGAGTTTTTGCATCATAGCCGGGAGATTATCACTGGCAATATAGGTTTTCATGCTGGGCTGCATGTGACTTTGGTAGCGGTGAATAAGTTTAGGTTTTGGCGATTGGATGTTGAGTTGATCTAAAATATTCGTGACTGAGGATTGGAACAATTGTTGTGGGTTTTGTACGCTTAGCTTAAGTTTTTGTTCCATAGCTGCATGCTTGGCCCAACAGCCTGTTAAGACGTGGGGCTTTTGATAGGGGGCATGGTCTATTTTATAGCCTTTGCCATATATGGTGTGGTGTATACTGGGTGTTTTGTGGTCTTGGCAGGAGGGCTTGACGCTGATATCTCCAACGATAGGTTCTTGCTCCAAGGTGTTGTGGATGTTGATCCCTTTTTCTGTTCTTTCTAGTGCAATAGTATAGCAGTTCTCTTCAAGACTAAGTGCCGATGCGGGACTGCAGTAACAGTCATTTTGTTCTTCCCAAACGGTACCAGGAATATGGCTGTTTTTGTCAAAATGTTTGGTTTGGATATAAACATTACCATCGATTTGCGTAATCTTCCTTTGTGCAATCTTTGTGAGTAGATTTTTAAGTTTTTCGATCTTTAATGATGGGTCTCCAGTCGGACTGATGACGACATCGCCTTTGAATGTTGCGCCTTCTTGTTTGCCATAGAGTTTTAGTTTGGTGGTGAAGGGTTCCTGGCGATGCAGTTTGTCGGTAGCTGCGATGGCCGTTAATAGTTTTAATGTGCTTGCGGGTATGAGATATCGATGAGGGTTTTTTTGATAGAGGATGTCTCCACTACCGCTATCTATTATTATGGCTCCGATGCTGGCATGCTGATCAAGATCATGGAGTATGAAATCAAGCGGTTGTGCGATGGTGCTTCTAGGAACAAGTGCGTATAACAGTATAAAAGCTAAAGTTCGGTACATTGTTATGTGCCTTGTGTAGATCATCATTCTAGTTTTTTTTTGTCGCGTTGTCTAGTATTGAGTGGCTAGACAAATTTCTGTTTTTTTGCTAGCGTAAGGAGTACTTCAAGGGTTTTTTAATGTCTTCTAACGACACAGTGGATGATAAGAAACGTCAATTTCTGACACACGCTACACGATTGGTTGGATGTGCTGGGCTGGCTGGTGTTGCTGTGCCTTTATTGACGTATCTGCAGCCTGGTTCTGAAGCAAGATCACAAGGTGAACCGGTTCGTGTGGATTTGAGAGATATTCCTGAAAATGGACAGAAGACCGTGCTTTGGCGTGCGAAACCGGTTTGGATAATTCACCGTAGTCAGCAATCACTCACTAATTTACCTAGTTCAGATATTTTGAGTGACCCCAATTCTCATGTTGCGCAGCAGCCTGATTATGCACGTAATGCATTGCGTTCATTACGACCAGATTTTCTTGTGCTATTGGGGGTTTGTACGCATTTGGGTTGTGCGCCAACGTATCGCCCGGATCCTGGTAGTATTGATGCAAAATGGCCAGGGGGTTTTTATTGCTCTTGTCATGGGTCGAAGTTTGACTTGTCGGGCCGGGTTTATAAAAATATGCCTGCTCCAACGAATCTTGAGGTCCCGCCTCATCATTATGAGGACAAAAATACGTTGATTGTTGGGATAGACAGCCCTCATTCGGCTGTAGGGTAGGTTTTTGGATGTGGCTATTTTTGACATTATGGGGACTGTTGCTGGTTTTCGTTTATGCAAGCCAATACTCATTCGGTATAGGTGCCTGGGTAGAAAAACGACTACCGATTGGATCTTTTTTGCATGAGCATTTAGCCCGCTATCCAGCGCCTAAAAATCTTAATATTTGGTACGCGTTTGGCGCCCTGGCTTTGGTATCCGCCGTTTTTCAGTATCTATCCGGTATTTGGCTTGTTATGTATTACACGCCAACCGCTGAAGATGCATTCGCCTCTGTACAATCAATCATGCGCGATGTCCCTTTTGGTTGGCTTATCAGGTATATCCACGGGGTTGGTGCCTCTATGTGGTTTTTGGTGATTTATATGCATATTTTTAGGGCGCTTTTGTATGGTTCATACAAGGAGCCA
>CAXGBK010000100.1:0-3341 GCA_964008345.1 uncultured Coxiella sp. | reverse complement strand
TATCCAAAGGGAAGGGTAGGTTGTTCACGTGCACGAGCCGATATAATATACAATAGACCAGGTACATCGCATATCGATGCCCCCAAAGAGCATGGGGGGATGTTATTGTCTCCCGTATTGTTAACGGCTGAGGATCAGGAAATTTATGATAGAGAAGAACAGTTTAAGAGGGATAGATATCGGCAGCGTAAGTTATGGAGAGAAAAAGGTAATGGTATGGTGGAAGGGTTAAAAGCAAATCGATATGCTGGTGCGGCAGCGGAGCCAGTGGAAAAGGGGCGTTATACACATTTAGAGTGTAAGCCTCCATTGCAAGATGCTTTTTTTACCGTTCGTCAATGTCAAGGTTATCAAAGTAGAGCAGGCAACTTAGTAGATCAATCGAAGGTTGATTTTGAAGCTTTAAAAAGCGTGATAAGCGAGATAGACGTGTCTAACCCGTCTAGGGAGGTTCTTCAGAGGCTTTATAAAGCATGTGCGCTTACATGTGATGTTAAAACGAAGTCGCATGATGAGGTCGGCCATATATTAAGATCTGTACTCGAAAAACCAATGGATCAGTTGCCTAAATGGCTTCATGAGCAGTCTGCATGTGATAATGGTAAGCCTTTAAATATTATAAAAAAATTGTAATGTTGGGTTTTGTGCTCTTGAAACGATCTTGCGATCCTGTTGAGGAGCATGAGAACAAAATCTTATGACGTCCTTTATAGCACTTTATTATTTTCAAGATCTTGGCAGATCATGTCAAAATACCTATGCATCTCATAATGGGCAAGTGTCATAGCGATGATAAACCCACGACGTCCATTAATAAACCCAAGACGGATGATATACTGCCAAAAAAAACAGTAGCAAGAACTGAGTATGGCTTGGCTGATACTGGCGCGTTGGCCTTTTTGATAACGTTCTTTGGCTTGCAGATGTGCATATTCAAGATGTTTGCATTGCAAATGTTGATAATTTCGCCAACTGTAGTGTTCTAGTGGGTTTTTAGTCGTGTAGTAGATGCGTTTTGGCATGACGATTTGCTCATGTACAGCCCCATCATTAAAACAAGCTTCTCGTTGATGGAATAATTTCCCTTGCGGGGTGGAAAAGCGGCCATAGTGTAATGGCTTTTTTAAGAAATAAGTTTGCCAGGGGAATTTGATCATCGTGTAGGGGAGGTTTTCTTTGCTGAATAAATTGTCGATTTCCTTTTTAGCGCCATCGGATAGCCTCTCATCGGCATCGATTGTTAGAACCCAATCGTGTAGACATTTTTTTAGAGCCCGATTGCGCTGTTTTCCATAACCAGGCCAGTCAGTTTGGTAGACTTCTTCGGAATAGCGTTTGGCGATTTTAACGGTGTTGTCATTGCTCCCTGAATCCATAACAATCAGCTGGTCTACCCAGTTATAGATACTTTTCAGGCAATCTTCTATGCGATCTTCTTCATTTTTGGTGATGACAAATGCCGATATCTTGTGTTTTCTCATACAGTATTAGCCCGATGTTGCAGTTGTAGTGCAACGATTCCAGCAAATTTATGATACTCGTATTGACCAAGGGTGATGGCCATTATAAAGCCCCGTCTACCATCAAGGCAACCCAGTCGAATGATATATTGCCAAAAAAAACTGTAGATACCGTTGAGGATGGCAAATGTTAGGGAGCTACGTTGTCCTTTAGCAAAGCGCTCTTGGGCATAGAGCATGGCGTACTGTAGGTGTTTTTGTTGTAAATGGTGATAATCTCGCCAGCTGTAGTGCAATAAACGTTGCTTGGTGATGCGAATAATAGGATTTTGTATATCGAGTGTTTCATGAACACTGATTTCTTTGAATTTCCCAGCACTTTTGTGGAAGAGCTTTTCCTGTATGGCTGTGTAACGACCATAGCCTAGTGCTTTTCCAAACATCATGGTTTTCCAAGGGATTTTTATAAGATTAAATGTAGGGGTTTTTGTGTTAAGAAGTTGGTCGATTTCTTGCTTGAGTTCTATGCTGAGTACTTCATCTGCATCGGGGTATAAAATCCAATCATGCTTGCATTTTGCTAGTGCTCGATTGCGCTGTACGCCGTATCCTGGCCAATCGGTTACGTAAACTTCATCGGTATATTGTTTGGCGATTTTAACCGTGTCATCGGTACTGCCAGAGTCCATGATAATGAGTTGATCGACCCAACCATGTAAGCTTTTTAAACAAGCTTCGAGGCGGTCTGCTTCATTTTTGGTAATGATAAAACAAGATATATTGTGTTGTCTGTTGGGCAAAGTTTTTTTGGCTTAATGATATGTTTTTATTTTATCAGTTGGGTTTATATGAAATCAAGCTTTTTGCTATGTGCGTTTGTTTTTTTATAGCAAATAGGGTGGTGAGGGTGTTTTCCTATGTTTATTTGTAATAAAAATCATAAAATATTGTAAATTTTTACTATACTTTATACGTTCAATGAATAAGAAGATAATATGAAAAAAACTAAGCAGTCTTATGTTATTAATATGTTATGGATACAAGCTCACGGTTGTAAAGAAGACGATTATCCGTATATTTATTATGATCCTACAAGCGCCTTGCCGACACTTGTTGATGAGAAAAGTATATTAGAAGATAGGTTGTTTTCCCCAGCAAAAGAATGGGCACAGGCCAATCCTGAGGGGCAAATTTTTATTTGGTTTGATAGCGATAAAGTTGGTCATGGTAGCATTATAAGGACGCAGATTGCTCTGGATGATTACAGAAAAATGCATGGCTTACCTAACGTATTGCTTAGAGATATTCAGGAGATACCTGTTGTTAGAGCCAATGCTGTACAGTTTTCAAATGTCGTAGGTTTGTATGCGAGGATAGACTTTTTAAAAATGATTCTTTGTTACCACTGTATGCATGATGAAGGGTATCAGCATGCTATATTCTCAGATATTACACCTTTGCAGCAATATGCTGGCTATGAGGCGCTTTTCTCTGCTCGCATCTTAGCGCAACTTGATCAATTTGGTATTATTGTGAATACTAAATCAACGCTATATGGTGCGCTTGTCGCAGTGGAAGATCAAATTGGGATCCCTGAAAATCAATTTCTACAGTTTAAGAAAGATCCAATTATTGAGTGTGTGTTGCATGATCTTATAAATGTATCCATTATTAATATAACGAGAATATTGCATCATCCAAGTATAAATCGTAGGTTTGGTCCTGAACTTCATAAAGTTTTTTATGCTCTACAAATTGATAAAAATCAAGTCAGCATAGCGAATTTATACCAAGGTTATAAAGATGGCTCTTTAACGTTAACTGTATCGCCAGATCATAATACTTTTGCTGATAATTGTTATCTAAGAGATCAAAGAGGTG
>CAXGBK010000099.1:0-7537 GCA_964008345.1 uncultured Coxiella sp. | reverse complement strand
GATGCATCTTGAATTACTTGATTTTAAGAAATCTTCGACGAATGATGCCTATGTTACGTTCTGTGATGGCAAAAATAATCTTTGTTGGCAAAAATACGAAGATGCTATGTTGGATGTTCAACTTATTCAGCTTAGTTTATGTTCTAAAATGCCATATGAAAATGCGATCCCTTGTGTTTTGCATGATGTGAATATAGCATTTATGAAAGAAACGATGAAGCGTTTTTCTGAAAGCCGTTCTTTGTTGACGCCTAAGCAGTCGGAATCCTTTAAAACGATTCCGAAGGATTATGAGACGATATCTAAGCTGCTGGAGCAGTATGGGCGGAATCGTCGTGTTAAGAAAACAGCTTCATTTAATGCAGCTGGTGTTGGTACAACAACTTTCTGTTGTGTCCCATTTTCTCCTTGATATGTATTGTGCTTTATTTTTTTTGTTATTTTTTATACAATAGTCTATTATTTTAAAAGGTTTTTTATGTCTAAGGTCGTTGTTGTTGCATTGTATCACTTTTTGCAAGAACCCATGGATGACTTGTTGGTTTGCCAGCGTGAACTTTTAGATCATGTTGAGAATAGCAGTTTGAAAGGGACCTTGCTTTTAGCACCTGAGGGTATCAATGGAACGATTGCTGGTTTAGAGAAGGATGTGGATCTTGTATTGAAAAAAATTCCTAGTGTATTGGGAATCACTGCATTATCTTATAAGGT
Source organism: uncultured Coxiella sp. (assembly GCA_964008345.1). Classification (GTDB taxonomy): domain Bacteria; phylum Pseudomonadota; class Gammaproteobacteria; order Comchoanobacterales; family Comchoanobacteraceae; genus CACBGS01. Next base: position 6,826 of record CAXGBK010000099.1, on the reverse strand, counting down.
TTCTTATGCGGATGAAAATCCTTTTTATCGTATGAAAATTAAAAAAAAGCGTGAGATTGTCACACTGGGTGTAGGTAAAATTGATGTTGCTAAGCATACAGGCAAAAAGGTTTCAGCCGATGAATGGGATGCCTTGATGGGGGATCCTGAAACGATAGTGGTAGATACAAGAAACGATTATGAGATAGGAATAGGAACTTTTCCAGGTGCGATTAACCCAAGGACAGAAACTTTCCGTGAATTTCCAGAATTTGTAGATAAGCATCTTAAGGCCTATAAGTCTAAAAAAGTGGCGATGTTTTGTACCGGTGGGATACGTTGTGAAAAAGCTTCTGCTTATATGAAAGAGCAGGGTTTTGATCAAATGTATCAGCTTGATGGCGGGATATTAAAATATATGGAAGACAAGCGAGGTCAAAATCATCTATGGCAAGGTGATTGTTTTGTGTTTGATAATCGTGTATCGGTGAATGATTCGCTTTCCGAAGGCGATTTCATTCAATGTTTTGCCTGCCGTATGCCGATTACAGAAGAGGATATTCGATCAGCGGATTATGTCGAGGGGATATCTTGTCCCCATTGTGTTTCAAAGTCTAGTGATGAACGAAAAGATCGTTTTAAGCAAAGACAAAAACAAATTCTTTTGGCACGACAGCGTGGTGAAGCGCATATTGGCGTTGATCAGCGAAGAAAGATCGTTGAGTAACGTTTTTGATCTTTTAAAGGTGTCGAAGATTTTTTTTGAAAAACTTCGTGATATTTCTTTGATATAAATAAGGATAGCGAAACATTGCATCCAAATGATCGACTTTATCCACAAGCCAGTAGCGCAGTGAAACATTTCTGTTTTTTGCATCATCGATTAATTTTCTCGCGTGATATACGGGGATGCGATTATCTTCTATTCCGTGCGTTAGGTAAATAGCTCTGCCGTCAGCATTTTTAAGTGCGCTTAGTACGGTATGATTACCAGGCTGGAAACCGATAAAGGTTTTCGCAATTTGGTCAACGCTCATTTCTAGGAACTTTGAGTATCGAAAGCCATGTCGACTCAATTCATATGCAAACATATTGTTAAAATCTGTAAATGGGCTATCAAGCCATATTGCTTGTATTCTCTTATCATGTTTGAAGGCGATCGCTGTGGTGACTGCGCCTAGTGATAAACCCGCTACACCGATTTGTTCAGGGAGAAAGTGATACTCAGTTTGCAACCAGTTGAATGCGCCAATAATGTCTCGATATTCTGTTTGACCAAGGTGAATGAAGTTTCCTGTTTTTGTGCTGTGGCCGTAGTTTCTTAAGTCGATGTTGAGTGTATTGATACCATTTTTTGCTAGAAAGCTACTGATTAGAATCGATTCATCGTTTTCTTTGGAGTTAGGTGCGATACCATGTACGACGATGACAATAGGTGCTTTACTGTTTACTATGCTGAGCCAGCCGCTGAGTGTGACCATTTTATTGATTGGAATCTGGACTTCCTTGTATGGCGTATTTTGCCAGTTAGATAGCTCGAAGGTCTGGCTGGTAACATGTTGGTGGCTTACTACGCTCCAGTTTTTTGGCGTGTTTGATGCACTGCCCACTTTTAGAAGATGTTCGGTATAGGTGACTTTAAATATGAAATAAAATATGAGGCCTAAGTAGAGTGCGGCGCATATTAAAATGCAATAAAGTATTTTGTGTGTTGTATTTGGGTGCAACGTTGGGCATCTCAATTGTGTGTACACGACATTACCAAATTAATGGGATTTTGTCTAGATTGATGTTAATATCTGTACTTTAAGTAAGTTATGAGTTAATGGTGTTTTTTCTGTTGGTGTATTTTTGGGTTGGTAGTTGTTTTGCTGAGGAAACCAATTTGTTATCACAAGTGGATAAAATATCCAGCACATTAAGCGATGGACTGCAGCGTTTACAATCTGATCAAGGTGATTTGCAAAAGAATGGGCTTGTGCGCAGCATGCGCGCTGATGAAAAGATGGCCTTTTGTTTGAATAGTCGTGGTTGGGTGGTTCCTACACCTACAATATTATCAAAATTAGAGAAATTAGCATTTTATAATGCTAAATGGACAGAGGATGATAAGGCTATCATTGATCATTTGACGAAAAATGGTCTAGGTTTTTCCTTAATTAGGTTGTTTAAACATGGTAAATCTATCCACTACAAAGATTTGCTCTCTGTTATGAAGCACTATGCTTCAAGTCGTCCGGCGTGTCCCATTGGTTGCTCTTTCGATGTCTATAGAAGTTTTGGTTCTAAGCTAACATTGGGTCAAATGGACCGTTTGGCTAAATTGTGTGGTAAGCATTGTGCTTTTGTGCCAAAGCCCACTATACTTGAGGAGAGATGGTGTAGCTGTATGTTGGATGTAGATAAGCAAATGTGCACCGAAGCAGATATTAAGTTGAGAGCATTTCATGAAGATATGCATCAAAAGGTATTGGATAAATACTTAAGTTTGCGTCTTGTTAGGGAGTACAAGTATTATCAAGCAGACGAGTAGTTTTTACGGTTTTAATTCGATGTAAAACATATAAGGCCAAAATTTCCCAGTTATTAATAGCGTATTTTCGCTTACGCTGCTAATACCATTCAATACATCGATATGTTGATTTTTAGGTATTTTTTTCCTAAGTTCCTGTAGATTGATCATGCCAACGAGTTTTCCTGTTTTTGCCTCTATTTTAGCGATTAGATCATGATAGAAAATGTTGGCATATAAATAGCCGTTTTGATAAGTGATATCGTTTAATTGCCATCTTGATGTTATGGGATGGTTCAAGCAAACCTCTTTTAACAGCGAAAACTGGTTGTGTGATCTGTATTGATAGCAGCGTGTGCCATTGGTCATAATGAATGATTCGCCATCATGCGTTAGGCCCCATCCTTCACCAGGGTAGTCGTATTTTTTTATGAGTTTAAAGCTTTTGATGTCATAAACAAAAACAACATGTTCTCGCCATGTTAATTGCCATAAGGTTTTGCCGTATAGTGCAATGCCTTCTCCAAAGAAAGCTTTGTTGATGTTTATTTTTTTCTCTAAGGTGCCTTGTGGCCATTGATGTTGCTGTAAGGATGATTTCCCGTAAAGTCCTGTGCTTTCATAGATTTTATTGTTTGCTACCACGAGTCCTTGCGTAAAGGAGGCTGGATTGTGTGGGAGGATCTTTTTTAGTTTGTAGCGGATGGTAGGAACAGACTGCTGGCTGCAGCCAATGGCCGTTAATATTAAGTATGTTATTGTCAATATCGTATTGTTCATGATGTTATGGTTTTCATATACCCAATTTGTTCTAGTTTTTTTTGTAGATAGGATCGCGTGTGAGGGGTAAGAGACCAGAATGAAAAACTTAGGCCCGTAAGTGCTAGTGCGCCATTAAAAGGCAATAGCGTTGCGTGGAGTCCCAGTCCTATGAGATAAAAAAGGCCCCCAAGCATGCTGTGTATGATGGTAGTGATGTGGAAACGGTTTTTGGATATGGGATAGTGTTGAGCGAGGCCGATGCCACAAAGAAGCCCTAACTCTAGCCATATGTGTTCGATGCGCTGGAGAGGGATGATGCCGGGTTGCATTGTCATGTTTATGATGATAGATAGTATAATAAACAGTGGTAACTTGATGTTTTTGTGTATCGAGTCTATGTTTTTGTAGAGAAATAAGCTAAGCATTGCGAAACAAAATGCCGTTTGAACATCGTCAATATTATGGTACCCAAAGAAAACGAGTGCTTGACCATAGAGGATTAGCATGGTGAGGGTTGCTAAATGTAGCCATGCGCGATTACTTTCCATAGCAAGGGTTCCATAAAAACTCGTTGCAGCGAACATATGTCCACTTGGGTAGGCATAATCAAGGATATTTAAATGTGGTGATAGCGGTATCATAAACAGCATTTTAAGATATCGGCATAGTATAATATTGAAGCACATGTGGGTGAAGGCTTTTATAAATGTGTTTCTTTTTTGGCTGTTTATACCAGTACAAATAAGGATCGTCAACGCGATATCGCTGGTGGTTAGTGATACTAAACTGTAAAGTGATTGCATCATGGATTTCTTGATTTTAAGCATACATTTTATCATATTATCATATATTTTAAAATAATGTGTCATCTTTTTTTATTATATAGTCGTGTGTTAATCTTGAAAAATAAACATTTAGTAGGTATAATTTGGTACATTTAGTGCCCGTAGCTCAGCTGGATAGAGTACCTGGCTACGAACCAGGCGGTCGGGAGTTCGAATCTCTCCGGGCACGAATTAGGTCTGTTATGAAGTTTTTGTACATACTTATTGGGTTGCTTTTTTCAGGTTTAAACGCTGCTTGTGTGCAAGAAACGATGTCTCCGGCCCAACAACAACAATACGTTCGCTCTGGGACGTATCAACAAGATATTGCAACGAGTACTGAGCGATTTAATCAAGATGTATTGCATTGGGAAATGAAAACCAAGCCCTTAGGACCATTATCCAACTTTGTTATGGTATTCGATGTAGATGAGACTTTGCTTTCTAATATGCCGTATTTGATGTCGGCAGGTTTTGAGCCAACTGTTCAAGGTTTTTATCAGTCCTTAGGGGTGTTATCCGCAGAGCCCATTGAGCCTGTTTTGAAAATGCTAAAGTCATTGGCCCATAAAGGTTATAGGGTGGTTATTTTAACAGCTAGGCGTGCTAAGTACTGTGATTTAACCAAACGTCAGTTGGGTTCGGCTGGGGTGTCGCAATCGGATTATGATCAACTTTTTTGCAATGATACGAATTTGGACCCAGTTCCTTTCAAAAGATCTATTATTCAAAGATACAGACAGCAAGGCTTGCAGGTAGTTATGAATGTTAGTGACCAGTGTGCTGAGCTTGCAGACAAAGCGATCCCTATTCAAGCAAAGCTGCCAAATCCCTTTTATAAGATCGTTACTTGCGCGTGATATCAGTTTGGTAGTGTGTCAAATTCAACGTTTTCTATTTTTTGGAAACGCTTGTTGATTTTGTCGGCCGATATTTTTACTTGTCCCACTTTATCGTGTGCGTCTGCTATGTGCTTGGCTACTTGGTGCATCCTGTCGTGAAATCGGTTGAAGTCGCTGGCTAAGTGGGCAAGGTGTTCTTGAATGATATGTACTTGTTTCTGTGTTTCCATGTCCTTCATTAACGTCTGCATGGTGTGTAAGACAGCCATCATTGTTGTGGGTGAGACCAACCATACTTTCTTTTGATAGGCATAGTCTATTAGACTTGCATGGTGTGCGTGTATTTCGGCAAATATGGATTCAGCTGGTATAAATAAGAGGGCTGCGGGAGCTGTTTCTCCTTCGCAGATGTATTTGTTGGCAACGGCGTTAATATGGTTTTTAATGTCCTGTCTAAACAACTGTTGTTGTTTTGATGTAGGCTGGGTCTCTTGTAGGAGGAGGCGGTAGTTTTCAAGAGGGAATTTGGCGTCTATTGCGATTGTGCCGGTGGGTTCTGGTAAAAATAAAACGCAATCGGCTCTTTTACCATTCGAGAGCGTGTGTTGTAAATTGTAGCACTTCTTCGGTAGGCAGTTACTAATGAGCTGGTTAAGCTGTATTTCCCCAAAATGTCCCCGTGCCTGTTTGTTGGCGAGAATGTCTTGTAGATCAACGACATTGGTGGATAAATCTGTTATTTTTTGTTGTGCTTGGTCAATCAGGGCTAGTCTTTTGATAACATCTGTAAATATGCTATTGGTTTTGGCAAAACCTTCGTCTAATCTCTTGTGGACCTGTGAAGTGATTCGGTTGAGATGTTGATCAACCTGATTTTGTAACTGGTTGATTTGTGTGGTTGTGGATTGTGTTTGTTGTTGTAGTACTTGCGTTATTTGTTGACGCATATCTTGGAGGGATGCTCTGACTTCTTTTTGTTGGTTTAGTAAAACTTGTTGATGTTGTTCTGTAAGTAATCGAATAAGGGTTTGGCTTTGTGTGTTGTGTGAGGCGTCCAAGATGGTGATTTTACTTTTAATTTCGTCTATGTTTTGCGCAGACAACTGCATTTGTTGTTTTTGTTGCTGATGGCGTGTATGCAAGATTTTACTAAGCCATACGATTGCTAACAGTTGCAAAAATCCTGGTAGGTAATTACCCCATGGAATCGCTTGTATTTGCTGAAATTCAATCATCTTTTTATGGTGACATGATTCGGTGCGGTGTGCAATATTTCTTTATCTTCTTATTTTGATTTATCTTCATTTTATGCACGGCATGCTAAAGTCTTTTATCCTCTAGCTTTATTTGGTATTATATCAGCAGTTTTTGATGTTTGGAGCTATGGTTTATTTATTTGTAACGGGTGGTGTTGCATCATCATTGGGAAAAGGTGTGCTAACTGGAGCCTTGGGAGCACTACTTGAGCGTGCAGGTCATCATGTAACGTGTATGAAATTAGACCCTTACATAAATGTGGATCCAGGTACGATATCGCCCTCCGAACATGGTGAGGTCTACGTGACATCAGATGGTGCGGAAACGGATTTGGATTTAGGCTACTATGAGCGATTTTTGTCGGTGGAAATGCACAAAGATAATAGTGTTACTACCGGTAAAGTCTACAGTGAGGTTATACGTCGTGAGCGTAAAGGTGAATACCTTGGTGCGACCGTTCAAGTCATTCCACACGTTACAGATTTTATACAATCGAGTATTGAGAAAGTTGCTGGTCAATACGATGTGACACTCGTGGAGATTGGTGGGACTGTAGGTGATATAGAATCGTTACCATTTCTTGAAGCTATTCGTCAAATGCGGATAAAGCATGGCTTCAAGCAGGTTATGTATATGCACCTGACTTTGCT
>CAXGBK010000098.1:0-3346 GCA_964008345.1 uncultured Coxiella sp. | reverse complement strand
TTTGGGGTCATTAAGAGGTAGATTGAGTTTTAAAGCCCAGAAAATGACAAAGCTGGCAATGATCTTTGTTGATTTTTCTATAAATTTTTTGAGTGTTTCAATGAACGCTTCAAGCCTTAGTATTTCTTGTATTAGTTGGTGATAATCCTTCGCGGTCTTGTTTAAATGCATGATTTCATTTCGTTCTAAGTTATGTTGACCTTTGAGTATTTCTCTTGTTTCGATGGTGTTTAATAAGTTTTTTTTGTAGTTTTGACTTTTTATGTTGACCTTGTCATTTTTATCTGAGTAGATTTGTTGTAGTTTATTGGTAATGAGTTGTATACAGAATGATACGCCAATGGTAACCAATATACTCTTTACTAGATTGTAGGGCCATAGGTATCGTATTGTCGCCGTTATTTTCGTAATGTTGGTAAGAATGCTTGAGGTTCTTTTAGCTTTTTCTTTGATAAAGTCACCTGCTTTTAGACAATCATCATTAGCCAGTTTGGTTTTACTTTGGGTTTGATTTTTCTGAGTAAGTTTTGATTTTGATGTTCTTTTTTTGTACAAATGAAGATTAATTTGATTTTGAATTTGGAATCCTATGCTGGCGCATATCGATTTTAAAGTATAGTCTTGACAGCCCTGTAGCATTTGTCGTGCTTGTCCAATAATCAGTACACATGTAGCAGCGATATAGAAGGTTTGAACTGAGGTGCCTGTAGATAAGCTAGCGTTAAAAAATTGAAACGCTTTAAGATAGTAGTATGGTAAGTATCCGGTGATGATTGAGAGCACGCCAATGCAAATAAAAGCGGGTAATTTTCTGCTATGCCAAATGATGTTTAAAAAAAATGCTTCGGTCTCGAAGCATTTTTTTAAATAAGCTTTTATGCTCTGCATCGTGAGATTACGATACGTATGTTTGGTTTTTTCGGACATTGCATTGCAAATATCCTCGGTTTTTTGCCAGGTGTTGGATATTTCTTTTCTGATTGAATCAGATATTTGTTTCAAGGCTAGCATTGTGAACCTCTCATTTTTAGAGTATGGAACATAGAGAAGGTGACATTCATTTTGATTGTCGAGTGTAGCGGTGGGTTGCCTACCATTTTGTGATCCTTTGATATTCGGAAATTGGTATCTGCGCTTCTCTTTCAAAAGAGCAAATCTTTTAGATTCTACACCTCGTTTCTCTATATGTCTAGCTCAATGATGAGGGTATCTATGAAATATTGCTGGGCTTAACTTGATTATAATATTTATTTTTGTTTTATTATTGTGTGAATAACGTATTTGGTGTTTTTGTAACATGAATAAGGATAGAATGTGGACAATGATGTAACCGTTGCGGCGATGGTGGAAACATGGTTTATTGAAAATAATAAAACACCCCCTACCAGTGCTTGTAAGATAGCTTATGCAAGAATTCATCGTTGTGTTGATAATGGCCATGCATTTTATCCATTAATGTCGTATGCGGGGGTGCTTGGTAAGCAGAATGTGGTGATAGGTTTTGCGATGATAGGTGGTAAGTTAACCATGATCATTGCAAACGAACCAACTATTAAAGCTGGGGCAATGTCGAAGAGAACGATAGAGGCTATTCAGAGAGCTTTAGATATCGCGCTAAAGTTGCGATTGCCAGTTGTATTTCTTGCCCAAACAGCTGGACTAGACTTGACAGATTCAGGTTCTAGCTACATGGAGATAGGAGGTGTTTTTCAGCGGATGACGAAGATCCAATCACAAGGGATTCCTTCTATAGTGGTTGTATACGGCACTTGTACAGCCGGTGGAGCCTATATTGTTGGATTGACAGATTATGCTATTTTTATTCGAAAAGATGCTTTTGTTTTTTTAGCAGGACCTGAGTTGGTTTTTACGGCTATTGGAGAGCGAACGACGCCTGAAAAACTAGGGGGTAGTGAGGTACACCAATCCTCTGGTTTAGCGGATGTGGTTTGTGAGGATGAAGATCAAGCTGTGGGTGCTCTTAAATGCTATCTACAATCATTGTCTTGGCCAGATTACCAAGATAGTACATTATTTAGAATGTTTAGTTGTTCAAAAATAACCGCTTTGTTGTCTGATTGGATGCTGGATGACTTAATAGCTTTGCCTATGAAAAAGATTGTGACACTAATAACCGATGATTCTTGGGTTTATAAGGCTGGATACGGTGATAGTTTAGCGTGTTATTTTGCTAGGGTCGCTGATTATCATGTTGGTATAATTGCAAGTAATGGTCCTATAGATGCAGCTTCGTGTCATAAAACTTGTCAGTTTATTGAAAAATGTGTGACTCTGAATCGTCCTTTGCTTTTTTTAATGAATACGCCTGGATTTCAAGTTGGAACCAGAGCGGAGGAATCGGGTATTATTGTGGCCGGATCGCGTCTTATTCAGCATATTAGTAATGCGCCTGTTTCGAAGATAACGTTGCAAGTTGGAGCGGGTTTTGGAGCGGGTTATTATGCCATGTGTGGTCGTCCCTTTGTTCCAGATATCGTACTTTCATGGCCTTGTGCACAAATTGGGGTAATGGGTGCAAAACAGATTTCTCAGTTGATGCTTCAACTAAAGATTAGGCAGGCTAAGAGGCGAGGTGAACCATGCACATCTGCCCAGAAAAAAGCTATTTATGAATCCTTTTTTCAACATTATGAGCCTAGACTAAAAAGTCGCTATACAACCAGTAAGCTCTGGGATGACGGTATTATTCGTCCAGAAGAAACGAAGTCGGTTTTGACTTTTTTATTGGCTGTTTTTGCACACAGTGATGACGCGCCAAAACGAGAGTTGTTGTTCGGGTTATCAAGAGTATGAGTCATATTGTTTGTTCTTCATCTGCCCAATCTAGTGTGGTAGACATTTTCCTTAATCGCCCAGAGAAGTGTAATGCACTTAATTATAGTATGTTAGAAGAATTGTTGGTGTGCTTGCAAAAGTTATCAATATGCCGTGAGCAATTGATTTGTATTCGTGCTAAAGGGGATGTTTTTTGTGCTGGATTGGATTTAAAGCAGGTTGCTGGTTACTGTGCGGATGGAGATAGAGTAAGGTTGCGGTCTTTGAATCAACTTGTAGGGCGTGTTCTGGAGGCTTTACGGGCATTGAATAACTGGGTGGTCGTTATGGTTGAGAAACCGGTTTATGGTGGAGGTATTGGTTTACTTGCTGCGGCAGATTATGTGGTTATGGTTCCTAGTGTGACGTTGCACTTATCAGAGTTGCGTATAGGATTAATACCTGGTCAGATTTATCCGTATCTTTATGAGAAAATTGGCCCTTGCGCACAAAATTTACTTGTTATGTCAAAAACATTAGATGCTAAAAAGGCTTTTCAGGTCGGCTTGGT
>CAXGBK010000097.1:0-7159 GCA_964008345.1 uncultured Coxiella sp. | reverse complement strand
TCATCAGGTGGCAGGTGTGCAGTGAGTGCAATGATAGGTATAGAAGAGCGACCCTGCTGTCTTTCAATTTGTCTAAGCGCTCTAATCACATCCAAAGCCTCCATATCAGGCAAGCCTAAATCCATAAAAACAAAATTATAATAATTATTTTGCCGATAACGAGCAACAGCATCCACACCACAAACAGCTGTATCAACCTTGCATCCTAGCTCCTGAAAAGTCTTAACTTGGACCTTCATAGCAAAAGCATCATCCTCAACACATAAAATCCTACTACCCTGACACGACCCTATGTTCATAGAAGCTTCCGCACTTTGCTGTGCTGAGACCACTGTCCATATAGTCTCATCACTTGACGCATCTTCCACAGCAGCTAAAGTGAACTTACAAGTAAACAAAGAACCTTTATTCACAGTAGACTGTACATCGATGGAAGCAGATAGATCAGAAATAAATTTTTTAACAACACTTAGACCTAAACCTGATCCCTGGTAGATATTTCTATACGATGGCGAGACCTTGCTAAAGGGCTCAAAAATATTTTCTATCTCATCCTTTCCAATCCCAACACCTTCGTCACGCACTTCTAATTTTAATAAAGCGGAACCATCAGTATGCCTCTGAAAAGACCAAGTCATAATAACACGTCCACTGACTTTACTAAACTTAATGGCATTACTCAACAAATTTTGAATAATCGTCGAAAATCGACCCTGATCTAATCGCAAATAAAGAGGATCTTCTGGTATGTCTAACACCAATTCTATATCTTTATGTTTAAGAGCAGGAACATGCATCTTATGAACTTGACGCACCACATCAGCAAGTAAAAATTCGTCATCCCGCATAGGGAGACTATCGCTAACAACACAATGCATTTCAATAAATTTATTAAGCATCGTCATCATATTTTTACCAGCAGTAATAATGTCATCTAACGAAGAACATACTACCTGGTCATCCATCTTCTTCAATAAAAGACTTGTCTCACCTATTATCCCTGATAAGGGCGTTCGTAAATCGTGGCAAATATTTCGCAAAAACTCCTCTTTCATCTTATTCGCTGACTCTTTTTCCTTAAGCGCGGACTCAACACGATTTTCTGTCGCACGAATCGATGTGATATCCCTAAAGATACAAACCAAACCTCTAACCTGACTATTTAACACAAGAGGCATCTTACTTACTTCCAGCAATACTTCGCCACCACTTGCCAATTGATTGCTCTCCTCATAGGTGTACTTAGGCTTCTTGGTAGATGTTATTAACTTATCATCACGAATAAAATCAGCAGCTCGATCCGACCAATGCATATCGAAATCGGTCTTGCCAATGATATCTTTATCAGAGTTATAACCAGCAAAATGGGCAAAGTTTCTATTACAACCCATAAAATTACTAGATAGATCTTTCCAAAGAATACTATAGGGCAGCTGATCAAATACCGAATTCAGTACACCATTATCATCAATCGCTTGGTAATAATCGGTTACATTCAACCCAAAACAACAATAAATATCCAACCCATAGCCAGTCAAGCGATTGAACGTCCAATAAACAATAATGCCATCCTCATATACAATCTTTTGGTCTGGTATATAATCCCCGCCCTCTTGCACATAGCCACGAAAAGTCTCTAGAACATTGCGATCAAGAGACAAAACTGTATCATAAAAAAACTGCGATTGTATATCATGACAATCTAATGTTTCTTTCTTCAAATCCAAATATAACAGGTAACGCTCTGGAGTCGGCATCATATCTATAGTTCGGGCATCCATTATGCTAACTCATTTTACAATGTGACTTTTTCCTATCACTTTTTTGAGAACGTTTCGTTAAAAAATCTATGGAACTCTTATAAAACTTTCCGCCTCTTAATATGCGGGCCATAGCTTTAAACTCGGTACTTATAAGCTTTGCAGTAGCCAGGGAAAGCTCTAGTGCATTAGCCACTTTATCTGCATAGCACTTATAATACCGCCCGGCCACATGCTCAACACAGTACTCACCTCGTTGAGCCCCACTGCCAGTAGGTTTTAATACGTAATTTTGTGCAACAAATGCAGAAGACATATCCACATCATGAAAAAATTTCGCCCAAAAGCGGGATTTAGAACAAACATATTCTATAGACTCGGCAAGTACAGTAGCGTATTCATCCTTATGAATTAGCCGATTGTACTTCTTTGAAACCGGCTCAGCAGTCAACATCAAAGTATTATCCTCCGGAATAATACTGATGCCCCACCCAGAATCAGACCAAACATTCAAGCACGAACCTTTATGAGCAGCGTCAACTGTTTTTCTCTCAGTCAAAGGAATAACACAACTAAATTTAAATTTACCGTCGGTCGGAAAATTTTTAAACTGTGAAAGCCTATTCGAATTTGAACAATCTAAAACCACATCATATAAACGCAGAACTTTTTCATTATCTCTTTCTACCTCAACAGAATGCGCAAGACCTATACTATTACTAAAAACATCTGAAACAGTTGAAGATTCATAAACAGATATATTCTTATTGTGCAAGATCATTTTCTGCAAATCATACGCAAGGCTACCTTGTGCTGGCCCCATTTTCATCCTTGCTTCTAACACCATAAAGGACCTGGTAAAACAGGACTTTTCAGTTTCTTCTACCATAGGCTGCTCAATAATGAGGTCTCTTGAAGTAATACCTGGAAGTTGTAGCTCAGTTGTAGCATCGTAGTCTTCCCGTATACTTCTGATCATTGCCTCTAAATGATCACCAGACACAGACGTATCATTCATGATGTTATACTGAGCATACTCATAACCAACCCATTTACCGGACTGAGGCTGTTCGTTTAACAAATACAAAAGCCACTTACGATTAGACCGTCCCACACTAAGCTGATCAGCTATATTATCATAATGAAACCCAGTGAGGTTAACCCTACGAACACAGCTCCTGGTCCGCTCTAGCAATTTGTTTTGATCGAATAAATCCACTTGCAAACCACTACGGGCAAGTTCTAAAGAACACATCACTCCGGATATACCGCCGCCTATCACAGCAACATTCGCGGACCTCCGACTAAATACTTTCAGTGTTGATGACACCATACCAAATCAATTTCATAACAAAAATTATGGTATTACATGTTATATTAAATGTCAATTAAAGCCACTGCATTCATCAAACTTGATGCTCTTCCTCTTGCACAGATTCGTTTTCAGGCATTAACGAGGCACGTATCTTAGACTCTATCTCACTAGCCAAATCGCTACGTTCTTTTAAATAAGCGCGAACATTGTCTTTTCCCTGACCCAGGCGATCTTTATTGTAGCTATACCAAGCACCAGATTTCTCAATAATTCCCTGTGCTACACCTATATCTACAATTTCACCCTCACGTGAAATACCTTCGCCATAAATAATATCAAACTCAGCCTTACGAAACGGAGGACTCACTTTATTCTTGACAACCTTCACCCTTGTTTCATTGCCATAAATTTCATCTCCGCGCTTCAATGAACCAACACGTCGTATATCAAGTCTTACAGACGAATAAAATTTCAGTGCATTTCCACCGGTTGTGGTTTCTGGACTACCGAACATAACCCCTATTTTCATACGAATTTGATTGATAAAAACGACTGTAGCATTTGAACGTTTAATATTTGCGGTCAATTTTCTCAAGGCTTGCGACATCAATCGTGCTTGTAACCCTACATGCTGATCGCCCATATCACCTTCAATTTCGGCTCTTGGTGTTAATGCAGCCACAGAATCTACTACCACCAAGTCCACTGCACCCGAGCGAACCAACATATCTGTGATCTCTAAAGCTTGCTCTCCTGTATCAGGCTGTGAAATCAACAATTTATCTACGTCAACACCCAATTTTTGTGCATAGGATGGGTCTAATGCGTGCTCCGCGTCAACGAATGCGGCTGTCCCACCTTGCTTTTGGCACTCTGCAGTAATATGCAATGTCAATGTGGTTTTTCCAGACGACTCCGGTCCATATAATTCAATAATACGGCCTTTGGGTAACCCTCCAATACCCACAGCAACATCCAGCGCAATCGAGCCTGTTGAAATTGAATCGATTTTTTCAGCCTGCACATCCCCCATGCGCATTACCGATCCCTTACCGTATTGTCGTTCAATCTGACCTAACATGGCATGTAAGGCTTTTTCTTTAGGATCACCACTTAATCCAGCCGACTTTTCAGCAGCTTGTCTTTTGTCTATTTTGCTCATTTAAACTCTACCCAATAATTCATTCATAAAGCTTATCATGAAAGCTGTAATAGTCAAGGCAATAACCACACAAGCAAAACTTGCAACCTTGTATAAAAAATATTATCGTTAATACCATCAAACCAAAGATGCAACATGTACTACCATGTCTAAAACACACACACCTATGATGAAACAATATTGGGATATAAAATCGCAATATCCTGACCAGCTCGTATTCTATCGATTGGGGGACTTCTATGAGTTATTCTACGACGATGCAAAAAAAGCATCACAACTACTCAATATAACACTAACACAACGGGGACAATCAGCCGGCGAACCTATACCTATGGCTGGGGTACCCTTTCATGCAGCAGAAAACTATCTAGCAAAATTGGTAAAATTAGGTCAAAGTATCGTTATCTGCGAGCAACAAGGTGACCCAGCAACCTCAAAAGGACCGGTTGAAAGGGTTGTAAAGCGCATCATAACCCCAGGAACATTAAGTGACGAAGCCCTTTTAGACAACCAACAAGCAAATATCATCATGTGCTTGTTCTGCAAAAACAATAAAATCGGCATAGCCTGGCTTGAGCTATCTAATAACACTATATCTATTCAACAATGCGATAACTCAGATTACGCCAGTGTTATATCAAGAATCCAACCAGCAGAAATGTTAGTAGCAGAAGATCAATACCCATCCTTTCAACCCACCATTGAACACTATTCCGTTACCAAAAGAACCGCCACCAGCTTTCAAGCCCAGTCATGCAAAAAAACCCTACTAGAGCAACTTCAAACCGCCGATTTGCACGGATATGGGTGTGAGAAAATGGATTTATGCATCATTGCAGCAGGGAACCTTCTTGATTATATCCACATCACACAACAGCAAAATATGCAGCATATTAATGCCATTCAAATAGCGAGCCATCAAGATTTTCTACAAATAGACCCAGCAACAAGAAACCATCTAGAGATAACCGAAAAGATAAAAAACCAGTCGGAACATACACTGCTATCCAGTCTAAGTCACACACAAACAGCTATGGGAAAAAGACTACTCAGTCACTGGCTACACCACCCATTAAGAGCGCAAAATACCATTCTTGAAAGACAGCACGCAATCACATGTATAGCCGAACACCACGACAGACACCAAGAACTGATTACTTTACTTAAAAAAACCGGTGACATACAAAGAATTCTGACTAGAATAACGCTTGAAACAGCCAAGCCTCGAGATCTAATAACCCTAAGAGACACCTTATCCACCCTACCATCCATCGTTGACGTACTCGATACAATACCTCAATCCCAAGAAAAGGTATTCCTTAAAAAAGATCTACAATTATTCACACAAGAAAACGCGCTTTTAGAGAGAGCCATCATACATGAACCACCGGTAACTATACGTGATGGCGGGGTTATTGCACCCCATTACGATCATGAACTGGATGAGCTAAGAAATATACATCAAAATGCACAGGAATATCTAAAAAATCTTGAGAACACAGAAAAAGAAAACCTCAACATCCCTAATTTGAAAGTTGGTTACAACAAAATAGCCGGTTACTACATCGAAATCAGCAAGCAATACCAAAACCGTGTTCCCGACTCCTACATACGACGACAAACACTAAAAAACGCTGAACGCTACACCATAAGGGCCCTACAAGAATTTGAACAAAAAGCACTTAGCGCAGCCAGTAAAGCACTTGCAAAAGAAAAATGGCTCTATACAGAGCTCATGCATAAACTAACGCACAACCTCGCCGCCATGCAAAAAATGGCAAGCGCATTAGCAAAAGTAGATGTTATACAGTGCTTTGCCGTCGTTGCCAAAAGCAAAGACTACTGTGCCCCAACCTTCAACCTTGAACGAGGAATGCATATTGAAGAGGGTAAACATCCAATTGTCATCCAAAATAACCACGATCACTTTATTGCAAATGACACTTTTCTTGATGAAAACCGCCATATACAAATTATAACCGGCCCAAATATGGGTGGTAAATCAACCTACATGAGACAAACCGCCCTAATCGTTCTAATGGCACATATTGGCAGCTATGTTCCTGCAAAAAAATGCCAGCTTGGCCCAATCGACAAAATATTTTGCCGTGTTGGCTCAGCCGACGATCTAGCTGGCGGTCGATCTACTTTTATGGTCGAAATGACAGAAACGGCTAATATTCTACACAACGCAACGCCAAATAGCCTTGTACTTATGGATGAAGTTGGTAGAGGCACCTCAACATACGATGGCATGGCGATTGCCTGGGCATGCATACGCTATTTAGCAGAAAAGAACCAATCCATGGTTTTATTCGCCACCCATTTTTTTGAGCTAACTGAGCTAAACCAATACATAAAAACCATTCAAAATGTACACTTGGCAGCAGATGAAAAACAAGGGTCCCTAGTCTTTCTATATAAAGTCCAATCTGGCTCAACAAATAAAAGCTACGGATTACAAGTAGCAAAACTTGCTGGAGTTCCGTCAAATGTCGTGCGTTACGCTAAAGAAAAACTACAAAGCCTACAGCAAGAAAACACACATTCCCTACAACAAGACATCTTCCAAAACCCAAGCCAAAGCATTCAACCAACAATCAGCCCCATTGAAGCAATGCTTAAAGGCATTAACATAAACCAAACTGCACCTATTCAAGCGTGGGAAATACTAAAAAATATGATAGAAAAATCCGAAGAAACGGTATAACCGATCAAACAACTTGCGAACGCAAGTAATTAGCTTGCAGCTTTGAAGCCTCTACCAAAGGCAATGCACCCAGCAAAGATTGCCGATAAACCGCAATCACAACTGCCTCAGACCATGTTAATGGCATCTCTTCTTGCGTATATTCTAAGGAGGTTAACAAAGACCATGCATTTCCAGTTAATACATCACCAGATACAACTCGCTGATCAACC
>CAXGBK010000096.1:0-4579 GCA_964008345.1 uncultured Coxiella sp. | reverse complement strand
TGGTTTGGGTCGTGGTGACTTGGCTGTTTTTTCCGTAGATTAAGTGAATGTTGCAGTTAGTATACGAAGGCGGTTGGATGTTGAGGATGGTGGTATGATTGATTTTGTTGAAAAAGTTGGGATCGAATTGCCAACGAAAACCGTTAGCATCTTGGATGATAGAGCGCTGGGCAATGTGCTGACAGATATCAGGGTGTATGAAAGGTTGTTTGGGAATGATGCGAAATCGTTGTATGAGATCCTGCGCATTTTCATAGTGGGGATGTTGGCGTGTCCATGTGTCTTTTTTTCGGAAGTAGGGCGTGCCTATGGGTGGATCTAAGAGTATGATGTTTCGAAGATGGTAAGGGTTTTTTTCTAGAAAATAGAGCGATAACCTTGCTCCTAGGCTATGGCCTATCAGTATATCTTTGGGGTGTGTAGGGAGGCATTGTTGCTGAATGATGTCAAGGAAGTGGTCGAGGTTGTAGGTCTGTTGCCAGTCGCTTTTTCCATGGCCGGGTAAAGAAATGCAGATGACTTGATAATGTTCACAAAAATGTGGCGCGATGTGCTCAAACCAGTAGGCGTTAGCAAGCGCTCCGTGGATAAAAATGAGCTTGGGTTTGGAGGGTGCGCCCCAGTGAAGATAATGATAGCGTTGGTTGGCTGCAGTGTTAAACAGTGATTGGTAGGTATTGGGATTTTTTGAGGCGTTGGTAGGATGCATAGCGTAGTGTGATTCATTTTTTTTATTATAGCTTTTTTTTGACGGCATGTATGTTTTTAGATAGGTTTTTTTATGGGTTGAATAGAGAGATTTTTTGGGCAGGTTGGGTGTTGTATTAGGCAAAGTAGGCTGTTAGGGGTTGGCTTCAGTTGGCTGATAGCCATGTTCTGGTATTGCACAGGTTGTTGTGATAAGTAGGTTTTTATAATTTCAGGCGGTATTTTTATGGGGGTTTTAAGCACAGACCAAAGCCTTAGATTATGATGCTTACACCAAGCTTCTAGCAAGGTCCAAAGTGGATAGAACATGTCCGGTTGTGTCGGGATTTGAAAAACGGTGGACATTTTTTGATGGAGTTTTGTTAATTGGGGCCGTGGCTTACATATTTCAGTGTCGATGGCAATGGGATGAGAGCTGGTAGCAAGGATGCTATGGTCTGTATTGTGAGAAATGCTGCAATGGAAATCGTCTACAGGTTGATCTTGGTTGTAGAAGTGGGGTTTGCCATTGTGGGTTTTTTTTAGTGCAATGTTCTCAAAGGTGGTGTTTTGATGCCGTGCGCAGAGTTGTTGGGCGAGCGAATGGATGGCCATGGATCGTTGTTTTTTCTGCTGGGTGTTTGGGATAAGATATAGGTGTGAGAAGCTTGGCATTGCAGGTGTTTTTTTGTAGGATATCAATATAATATTTTTGGAGTAGAGATGCAATATCACATATTAGCTGGTTGTGGGAATTTTATGGGCAGTCTTGCGGTCTTGATGCGAGAGCAGGGGCACGATGTGGTTTCTTATGATGATCTTTTTCAGCCGCCTATGTCTTATCAGTTACAGGCAGCGGATGTGAAAATGGTGGATGGCTATGATGATTCGTTGAGGATTCCAGATGCGGATGGGGTGGTTGTAGGCAATGCTATTAAGCGTGGTAACCCACTTTTAGAGAAGCTTATGCTACAAAAGCGCACGTTGCTTTCTGGTCCAGAATATTTACGAGACGACATATTGCGACATCGTCGAACGATTGCTATTGCTGGGACGCATGGCAAGACAACGACGACAGCTATGATGACTTGGGTTTTGGAGTGCTTGTCTGAGCAGCCAGGGTTTTTGATAGGTGGCATTCCCATGAATTTTGATGCAAGTGCGCGTCTTGGCAAGGGCGATTGGTTTTGTGTAGAGGCCGATGAGTATGATACGGTATTATGGGATAAACGGCCCAAGTTTTTTTATTATCCAGCTGAAGTGTTGGTGATTAATAATCTCGAGTTTGATCATGCAGATATCTATCGTGATTTAGAAGATATACTTCGTCAGTTTCGGTATTATTTGAAGACGTTACGTCCTGGGACAAAAATTGTTTATCCGGATGCATCGGATGAGCTTACAGCTTTGGTTAAGGAAGCTACCTGGTGTGAGGCCTGCCCAACTTTTGCCAAGCAGCCGGCGCAGCCTTTTCATATGCGGACATTGGTGGACGATTGGTCCAGTTTTATTTTATATGATCAAAATAATCAAGAGCATAGGGTGTCGTGGTCGTTATTTGGTGAGCATAATGCGGGGAATGCGTTGATGGTTTTTCGGGCATTGGTTGCGGTAGGTTTTGATCCTGAGGCGGTTGCTTTGGCGTTGAACCGTTTTCAAGGTGTCAGGAGGCGTATGCAGAAAATAGGCGTGTCTGATTCGCAGCAAACCGTGTGGGATGATTATGCGCATCACCCAACGGCTTTGGCGAAAATAATCGAAGCTGCACGATTGCGTTTTGATCAAGGTCGTTTGATTATTTGTCTGAAATTAAATAATTATACACAAAGAGAGGGCGTGATGTGGCAGCAGTTGCAAGAGGCAACAGCCGGTGCTGATATGGTTTGGATTGTGCAGACAAGTGATGCCTTTCCGTATCAGTTATTTAAATCGAGTCACACGCGTCCTGTGATGATCTTAGATGAGAAGGCATTTGATGCAGCTTTGTTGCGATCGCATCTTGCGCCTGGAGATCATGTTATTACTTGTAGTAGTCGTGATTGTAGTCCGATTCATCAAGCGGTGTTGGCCGTTGATTGATTGGCTTGCATTGCGCAATTGTTAATGTTTAAATAAGCACACTTTATATTTGGGATAATAGTGCTTATATTTAGGCTGTTGGTATGGTTGCTGGTTTTTGCCACTTTGGGTGGTTGTCAGCCGATGTTACAGGGTCTTCGGCACAAGCAGGCCGCGCCTATTCATCGTCCTTTGGTTGATAAGGTGACAGGTAGGCCTTTATTGTATGCTAAAGCCAAGCCTATTATAGGCATGCCGTGGCGTCATCCCATTGCGTTGGATGTTATCGATGCGAGTTATATTGCACGGGTTTTGGATGTGCAGCGTAGTAATCGTGAGGCGCAGTGGGTAAATCATCGCACTGGGGTTGAATATAGGATGATGCCTAAGGATATTTTCTTTATTGATGGGTATTTGTGTAGACGTTTTAAGCTCAGGGTTTTGTATCAAAAGAAGAAAACGTTAGAACTTTATACCGCTTGCCGTCATCAAGGTGGTGTTTGGCAAGCGAGTGATGACGTATTGCGTTGAGGGAGTTGCGCCCCGAGCAGGATTCGAACCTGCGACCTATCCCTTAGGAGGGGATCGCGCTATCCAGCTGTGCCATCGGGGCATGAGACCAAAACTAGCATATTAAGTATAAAAAGTAACGGGTTTTTTAAAAAAGTTAAAGCATGATGGTTTAGATATAGCGTCACCACACACAATATGCTGTGGCAAGATAAAGACAAGGTTTTTCTAGTAAGTATGGATGATGTTTATGATAAATTTATAAAAAAATACAACTTTTTCATGCAAAGATTGAAATCATGGTCTATAACAAGTGCGAGATTTAAATTTAACTAAGGAGATTATTATGGCTGGGAATACGTATCAAGATAGAGCCGAGCTTTTGCGAAGTATATTCACACAAAAGATGATGGAATGGCCAAAAACTAAGCAGTATTTTAGTATGCTAAGAAAAGGGGTGCTGACGAACGATGAAATGAATGCTTTGGTAAATAGAACATTCCAATTTGCCTCGATTGCCGCGAATGAGGCAGGTTTGAAAGCGAGCGAATTTAAAAAAAATCTTACAAGAGAAAATATAAAAAACTTTTTTATCAATCTTCCAGGAAGAGCAAAAGAATCACTTGCTGCATGCATAGGATTGTTGGCGGAGATGGTGGTTAGTGCGGCTTGTCCGAGAAAGAACAATTCTAATAAAACTGAAGAATTTTCAACAATCTATAAGGATTATAACGAACCGAGTATCATTGTCACAGAAGAACACGATCTTGACATGCTGGAAAAAGCTGATATGGACACAAAAATTCAGGGACTTGCTCGCAGGGTAGCAGCAAAGGGAGCAGCGGAAGGACTGCGTCAAGTAGCTTCTGCGAAAGCAAAGCTTCCTGTGATACTAGAAGGACCGATACAGGATGCAGGAGAAGAAGAAATAACCACAAAAAGCAGAGGAAAATTGTCTAACATAGCTGAGGACGATGTAGTTGGCAAGATGCAAGAAGCCAGGGAAAAAAAAGCTAAAAGAAAGAATAAACGAAAGCCTAAACGAAAGCCTACGCCAGGTACTACCGGGAGTATGTAATGACGGCAAATTGATCCTATCTTACAAACAAGCACCCTATCTGATTTGGATGAGGGTGCTTGTTTTTGTGTGGGGTTTAAATGGTGTAACTTGTAAGTTGCTTAGTACTACTGTCCTTTTTTTCATTACGGAGCACACTTGCTGGCGTAGCTTTTGGATACTGGCTTGCTTGCTGCACAACCTCTGTTTCTTTGGATCGGTTTGTTGTCTCTATGCCAATACTTACTTCTTCGTAAGTCGTCTGGG
>CAXGBK010000095.1:0-3025 GCA_964008345.1 uncultured Coxiella sp. | reverse complement strand
GACAACGATTAGTCAGCAAACGGTCTCCTATACACAGATCAGACCAAAGTTGGGTTTAGGCATGCGTTATTGGGTTGGAGCACATAACTTCATAGGCGTAACGATAGATAAAATTTATGGGAATGACATAAAAAACTTAGCCACAATGGTCGCAAATAAACAAACCCCCATTCAAACAAGTTTACAGTTTGCGTGGGGTTATTTATTTTAGTGCATACTACCCGTTACGCGTATGGGAAAATCTTTTTACTTGCTCTGTGCTTATTGGGTAGCGCAGTAAGTCAGGGAGCACAAATAGCGAGAAAGAAGGCCGTCGTTGGTCTATTTGGTGTGGTAGCCCGTTCTATTGTGCAGACATGGCCTCAAATTAAGAAAATGGTGGTAGAGCCTCTCGAGCAAAGCGGCTATCAGGTAGACATAGCAGTAGCAAATATTGATGTAGGCAGTGCGCCAGTGGATGGGGTGATGTTAAAGCAAAGTGACGTAACCGTGATTCCCTATCAACATTACCACTCTATGCCACAGAAAAAAGTCGATCAAGCGATTAGGCAAGCTTGCCAAGCGCAAACTTGTAGCCTGTGGTCACATACTAGAACCACGTCAAACAATGCATTACGGCAAATGCATGCAGAGTATCGGCTGGGGAAAATGGTGTCTTCAGCCAAAGACTATGATCTGGCGGTGGTGATAGGGCCAGATTTTTATCCATTACTACCATTGTCCATGCAGGAAGTGGTATTAGATGAGCATGTTTATACCTCGGAGCAGAGCGATGCTGGGGGTTATACCAATGGTTTTTACCTTGGGAAACCAAAACAAATTGCTAAGATACTGATGCGCTTTGAAGATTTTGCAAACAATAAGGGTATCACCAGATCGCTAGAAGACAATTATGAAACGATTTTGATGAAGTACTGCCATGCTTATAAGATCCCAAGGCGTATTATAACCATGCCATTTTGCAAAATGCGTGCAAATAGGGTTTGTCGTTGGCCAGGTGGCGCAGAATATTCTCCTGCAATTTTGAACCTTGCTGAACCAGAAAAAAAGCAGCTACAAGTGAATATTTGCCATCTACAAAATCGGTATAAAGTTCTTTTTGTGGATATTATCCCCCAAGGAATGTTGGCAAGATTATGGTTTGTCCATCAGCAAAGATGGAAAATGTTGAATAGGTATTTACAATGTTTCTTTACCAATTAACCTAGGTGCTAAGCGCCAGATTTTTGGTTTTTATTGTATAGCTTGGCATAAAAACCTTTTTTCTTCATCAGTTCTGAATGCGTGCCTTGCTCAACAATACTTTTTTAGCAACCATTGTTGTATGAGTTTTTCAGTGGCTAGATCTAAAGCTGATATTGCTTCATCAAAGATCATTATTTTCGGAGACCTAGCTAGCATGCGGGCAAGTGCCATCCTTTGTCTTTCTCCTCCTGAGAGTTTTACACCTTTTTCCCCAACAACCGTTTGTAAGCCATTAGGGCATTTTGAGACAGAGTTTTCACTGATATACAGCAGGAAGTCTCGTAGAATATAAATAGGTTGTTATTGTATTTTATGGTGTTTTGGATTTATAATCTTCGAATAGTAAATTTATTCTAAGGTGAGTTATCGTGCCAATCATTGAGGTTAAAGAAGATCAATTAGAGGTGGACTGGAGTGACCATATAGTCAACAACAAAGAGGATTTTGCCCGTTTTCTTAAAGACAAAGATGCGTTTTTATGTCCACTTAGCCAGAAGGCGGTTACCGGTGCATTACTACTACACTGCGATAGGGGAGCGCTATATTGTTATAATAGAGATGCTGTGAAAGACTATGTTGAAAATCTAAAAGGAGCATTTTTCCAAAAGGCTTTTGCTTGTATCTCTGCTACGATAGCAGATAAAAAAATGATGGGACATGATCAAGATATGAAGGGTTTTTCGGCTAGTATTATGGGGCTAATGCAAACAGGAAAAAGTGGAAAGATTGCACATGTTCTTAACATCTGTTGCCCTCGTAACCAAGCTATTAAGCTTGCGGAATTGGAAGTGAGCGCTATTTTCATGAAGCATGACAACAGCCAAGATCTACATTTGTTAAAAATGGCAATACAAGATAAGCTTGCTTCAGCGAATAGAGCTGAAGATGTCCATGTTATACAAACACAGATGCAAGAACTAACAGAGGCGTTCTCACTAAATTATAGACACTATGCCTGTGCTTTTAAGAAAATATAAAAGATAGGATAAATGAGGGGGCTATAAATCTGTAGCGTGCTTATCGAGCTGCAATTTGTTTGCATTTATGGTTGTAATGGCATAATCATAAAAGTACCATAGTGAATTCTGCATAGAAAAGTAAGTGTGCATGTAAATAAACAGAGCGCAATGGACCACGATTTTGACGTGGTGCAATAGGAAACATCATAGGAGAGTAGATGCAAAGACAATCGAATAGACCATCTGTTGATGGCTGGACGCCGGTAGTGGCGACAGAGCAGTCAAGTACGGCTAAAAAGATGAGTGATGAGCTGGAAGATTTAGAAAACAGTCGTAAGGAGGCTCTAGAATGGCAGGAAGAGGATGCCATACAAGATGAAATGAACAATTGGCAGCTATTTCTTAAATCGATTTTTACAGACGCTCTGCAAGGGGTTATCGTGCAGGAAGTAGTTACAGTCGAGCCACTTGATGCAGCAATGAGAGACAACATTTTGCCAGTTATACAAAAGGCCTACATGGATTCTTATAGAGAAACATTAACGGCTACATGCGCAGAAGAAAAAGCTAAATTTGCCAAATATGCCATCAAGAAACTGATAGAAAATACGTTCCCGTTACATAAAAAAGAGCTTCTGGAATCGTTGTTCGGCTACATAGAAGATAAATTGTGGGCTGCTATTTGCCATGATAGCGATTGCTTACAGAGGGTTGAATGCCTTGTAAGACCTGGTCAAGATGCTGTTGTAGATAATAGTAACTTGGAGAGCATATGTATGCATATGGCCCAATCTATACTAGAGGATTGCAAGCAAGTAAAG
>CAXGBK010000094.1:0-4104 GCA_964008345.1 uncultured Coxiella sp. | reverse complement strand
GAGATATGTTTAATAATGTTAAACATCACAAAAAGAAAATAGCGTTCTTGATGTCTGCCATGCGTCATTTTTCTGCTCGTCTTCAACAAAAGGGCTACTGTGTCACCTATACTCAGCTAAGTCGTAAGAAGCGCTCGATATCGCTAAAAGATGAGATACAGAAGTTACTCGATAGTAAGAATATTAGCCGCATTATTTTGGCACATCCTGGAGAGTACAGGATGCTTGAGGATCTGCGTAGTTGGGAAAAAGACTTTAAGACCCCTATAGAAATACGGGACGATCATCGATTTTTGTGTTCTATTGACGAATTTTCTAGTTGGGCTGCGGGTCGAAAACAACTAAGAATGGAATATTTTTATCGAGAAATGCGAAAAAAATACGATATCCTCATGCAAAATGGTAACCCCATTGGTGATAAATGGAACTTTGATGCCTTAAATCGAAAGCCGCCTAAGGAAGGGCTTCATATACCGCCTCCATTCACGAACCAAAAAGACGCTATTACGCAAGAAGTCATGGATATTGTTTCGGAACAATTTAGCGATCATTTTGGCGATCTTGAGCCTTTTTATTTCGCGGTTACACGCCAACAAGCTTTGGACGCATTGCATCAGTTTATCCAGCAACGCCTTATACACTTTGGCGATTATCAGGATGCTATGATCCAGGGTGAGCCGTGGATGTATCATGCACATATCAGTTTTTATTTAAATTGTGGCTTATTAAGCCCACTTGAGTGTGCCCAAGCGGCTGAGCAAGCCTTTCAACAAGGCAAGGTTCCACTTAACGCTACAGAAGGCTTTATTCGACAAATCATTGGCTGGCGAGAATATGTTCGTGGTATATATTGGTTGAAAATGCCTGAATATGCATCACTAAACTTTTTAGAAGCGACAAATAAACTGCCTGATTTCTATTGGACAGGGCAAACAAAGATGAACTGTTTGAAAAATTGCGTTACCGAAACCAAGAAAAATGCCTATGCGCATCATATTCAACGGCTGATGGTGCTTGGGAATTTTGCGCTACTGGCTGGCATCGATCCAAAATATGTAAACGAGTGGTTTTTAATTGTTTATGCAGATGCATACCAGTGGGTTGAATTGCCTAACGTCAGTGGAATGATTTTATTCGCTGATGGTGGATATCTCGCCAGTAAACCTTATGCATCCGGTGGAAGCTATATTAATAAGATGTCTGACTACTGCAAAAGCTGCAAGTATAAAGTGGCACAGAAAAATGGCCCTGATGCCTGTCCTTTTAACTATTTGTACTGGGATTTTCTTGATAGAAATAGAGAAAAAGTCAGCAATAACCCTAGAATTGCAATGATGTACCGAACTTATGATCGAATGGATGAAGTCAAGCGAAAAGCTATCAAGGAAGATAGTTCTAAGTTTCTAAAAAATATGGATGACTCGTAGATGACTGCAGTATCGTTATACTATCTTTATATTGTTTGCTAATATGAAAAAACAACACCTTCCAGTAAAAATATGCCCTGTTTGTAAAAAGCCCTTTACCTGGCGAAAAAAGTGGAAGAGAAATTGGGGCAACGTAAAGTACTGTTCTAAAAGATGCAGTGGAAAGAAAAAGCCTGGCTAAATAATATTCAAAAAGAGATATGCATACCTTACGTATAATAGTTATCCCATGAGACGCACTCGATGTTTAGTTATGCTTTTCTAGAAAACACACCTGCAACGCTTTCTATCGATAGCGCGATATTCGTTTGCCCTTAGTTGCTAAAAATGCTTCTTTTTTATTTCAAACCTACATTTTTTTATCGCATAATTTTCTTTCACTATACCAGCAAATCTTTGTTTTCTATTCTTTAGTAGACTTTTCATCTCTGTACTGATATCGTGCAGTTAGTTTTAAAGGAATGCCACGTACAATGAATAAAGAAATTATTCGAAGACACATTAATGAATCTCTAGATAAGTTGCCGTATATCCTCAAGGCTTTCTTAAGACAATACCTGTCATCCATAAACCTTCACGCGAAAAAAATACGCCATTTCTCCGAGGCAAGTGGATTATCTATGGCTCTCAATCGCTTGACTGATAGGGGCGCGTACCTCGCGACTTATATTCTTCTTTATCGAAAAAATTTGATTGGTTCGAATACTTTATCTACTTTTGTAATAGCAACCATGCTTAACGATTTGGCTGTTGATTACGAAGATTCACCCTCGATAGAACCGCAAAAAATAATCGCACGGACGTCCATATTGATGATGGCTTTACGTACGATTCTCTTTAGTGCAAATAAAACCAAGCTAGATTACGTTGTGGACGAAGCTACAGAGCAATGTCCTATCATGGATAACGACCCTCATTTTTTTTCCCCTACTATAAATAGCACCCTGAACGCCACTGCATCAAAAATAGATCCGCTTAAGGACGGCGCCTACTATGAGAACGAATCGGTTGCTTCTCTTGTGGCATCGCCTGATTATGCTAACGCACTCTGCATGTTTATGGCCTCCGTTCTAATACTACCTGCTGCATTTAGATCCTGTGCGGATAAAAACAGTGGCCCACCTCCTTTATGGGATCTTGGAAGGACTCTAAAAAAATCACCCAGCTCAGCATCTTTTCCGGTCAAGGTGGCTAGTGAAAAGCCTCTATTTGCGTTACTGCTGTCATTACTTTTATCTGATAGCGATACAACCAGTGCTCCTAACGTTTATTTATCATGCATGAAATGGCTTACTATGTTTTATTTGGCGTCCAAGTTTTCCGATATTTCCCTAATGCTAAAAAGGAGTAAACTTGAGGAAGCATTTTTGAGTAAAGATAGAGGTGCTATTGATAATGCGTCTCTTGTAGCCATTGGTGCAACTACGTTCATCACTGTATTTGCAGAAGCCACACTTGTTAATCAAGGCCTCCTCAAACCTTACCATTTGGTTTTTGGCCCTAGTAATACCTACACAGCTGTCACTGTGGCTGTGGTAAATGGCGCTATATTAGGCCACTTGCAAAAAGACACGATACGCGACAAAATGGAGGCACTAGCATGCCCTGAAGGAAATCGAAAAGAAAGAAAAGATCTTAAACCCACCGAAGCAACACTACCTCCTGCTCTCATAGGCGCCCTATCTTGTTTTACTGTAGATCGTTTATTTGGATCTGGACAACACTTACATCTTTTTGTACAGTTTTTCTTAAATAAAAGTGATGGCATGGCTACCCAGCTGGAAGCTTTTCTTAAATGTATGCTATTTCATCCTAAAAATAGCCCCTTCTTATCTGCGCTTACGGTTGCATCTGTCCGTTGTGATATGGCTGCTCCTTATAGAGCGGATAACTTTATAAGGAATACACGAAAAGTAACACTATACAAGACCCCAACCTTTCCTCAATTAGAAACCCAAGCTGAACAACAACCGGCTTTAGATAGCGCAGAGCCAAGCATAGTAGATCGTATGCTATCACAATTTAGGGCTAGAAATAGTACTTCTGCAGCCATTGTGATAAAAAGGGCCCCCTAGCTGTCGATTGTATATTTTATAGCAGATTCACTTGCAAGACGAACCATCTTTGTTTAGTCTTATATTACGTTTATTTTGGGGCTTGTTATGCATCAACATCCTAAACTACCATATGATTATACAGCGCTTGCGCCATATATCTCTGAAAAGACGATGCGCTATCACTACGCAAAACACCATAAAGGCTATTTTGACAAGCTCAATACGCTTGTTACTGGAACAGAGCATGAAAACAAGTCACTGGTAGATCTTATAACTACAACGGATGGTGCTATTTTTAATAATGCAGCACAAGCCTGGAACCATATTCTGTACTGGGATAGCATGAGTCCTACTTTTGATCAATCCCCGAGTGGTGACTGCTTAGACTTAATTATACGCGATTTTGGCTCTGTTGATAAGCTCAAAGCAGACTTTACACAAGCTGCATTGAATACTTTTGGATCCGGGTGGGCTTGGCTCGTACTTCATCAAGGGAAGTTACAAATCATGAGCACTCAGAATGCGCATAACCCTGCAGAAAACCCTGACTTCATACCATTACTAGCCTGTGATGTATGGGAGCATGCCTACTATCTTGATACCCAAAATAACAGGGCTTC
>CAXGBK010000093.1:0-1916 GCA_964008345.1 uncultured Coxiella sp. | reverse complement strand
TTTCTATAAGCGCATACTTACTCGGCTATTTAGACGTGCGCGTTTTCGTGGAATTGTACGTGCTATTATGGTCTTTAGGCGCATGCGCTTACGTGCGGCTGAGGCTGTTTATGCCCTAGGTGGAACTGGATTTGACACTGCTGCTGAACGTTTTTATTCTGCTGTTGCCAGTCATCAGTTTAGTAGTGCTAGCACATCAACAAGCACTGAAACCAATAATACCACAGCAGGTATGACACAGACCACGGACGAGCCTGGCAAACTACTCACTAAAAAATAGAGGACTTAAAAATGAGTAGACAACAAGACTTTCTAAACGCAGCCAGAACTGGTGATCAAGAAACATTTTTAAATATTCTCAATGATCAGAGTATAAACATTAATTCTAACCATGCCGATGAAGATGGTAGTACTGTACTTATATGGGCTGCATTTCATGGCCATGGCGATATTGTTAATATGCACCTTGCTGATGGGCGTGTAGATCTTAATCAGGGTGATGAATATCGTATGACTGCACTTATGTGGGCTGCACGTGAGGGGCATGCTGGTATTGTTAATATTCGTTTCTGATGAGCGTGTAGATCCTAACCGTACCAATATAGATGGTGAGACTACACTTATTCAAGCTGCACTATGTGGCCAAGCTGCTGTTGTTAACATACTCCTTGCTTATGCTTGTGTAGATTCTAATCATACTACTCATATGGGTACCACTACACTTATATGGGCTGCACTTGGGGGCCATATCAATATTGTTAGTACGCTCCTTGCTGATCAACGTGTTGATCCTAACCATGCTGATAAAAATGGTTATACTGCACTTGTCTTTGCGGCAGCGTATGGCCATAGTAATGTTGTTAACAAATTCTTTACTAGTACCTGCGTTAATTTTAGTCATGCAGACCAAGTAAAAAAGGCAATAATCGAAGCCTCTATGCACCTCCATGAAAATATTCTACGAATATTACTTCGGTATTCAGACCAGCGCCCTAACCCTTATGAACTAGCTGCTCATTCACCTGAGGCCAATGATTTATAGAGGTACACGTTTGCATATTAAGACGAGACTTCGTGCACGCGTATACTTACGTGCAGCTGAGGCTGTTTATGCCTCAGGTGGAACTGGATTTATCGTTGACGCTGCAAGTTTTGCATCTTCCGCCGCGAGCTTGACTAAAAAAAATCCAGATGAAAACTGCGAATTCAATAAATCATCTAGCATTAAACCTATGGTCGTGCGTTGATTTCAAATAGACTTCGATATTGTGTACAACAAGTAATCTGACAACCTTTCGTGTGGTTCTATGAGATAAAAGTAAATCGTCATTCAAATAGCAATTAACGCTTCTATATTATTATGGTATGGCTGAGTAAATTAGGTTTAGAGCAATAGTCATTGCTGTAAAGGTGTATTTTGCAAAATTATCCCAGTAATGTTATACTCTGTTTTATATAGTATTTTAAGGTTGATCTATGATAAGTGATGCTATAGCTATCTTTTGGGTAATAATTAATAGCTAGACCAACTAAAGTTAAAGCTGGTTTAACTCTAAACTCAAACGAACAGTATAAATCAAACCACACATTAAAAAACAAAGGACGTAGTAATGATTAGACAACAGTTTTTTTTAAAAATAAACGCAATAGGACTGGATGAATTAGTCATGAACAGCCTTACGTTTACACTCGCTTTTAGTATCATTTGTATTATATTGTACAGGAAAAACGCTAAAATAGTGTTTCTATGTGCTTCTTGTAATGGGAATGTTGAAGCGATAACAGCCTTGCTTACTTCTGGAAGAATTGACCCTAATTCAACCTATATGTATGGCCTGACAGCGCTCCATTATGCTTCTACAAATGGGCATGCTAACGTGGTGTCAGCATTACTTGCTGATGAACGTGTTGATCCT
>CAXGBK010000092.1:0-4753 GCA_964008345.1 uncultured Coxiella sp. | reverse complement strand
TCGGAAGTGGTGGACTTAAAAGATTTGTTGAAGATAGAGTTGTTGGTAAATTACTATATCGCAAAATCCGTTGAAGTTGAGACAAATGTCATGCCTTTTGAGGATGCGAAAAAACAAGGTGTGATGGCTTTGTTTGCTGAAAAGTATCAGGAACGTGTCCGTGTTTTAAGGATAGGCGACTTTTCAAGTGAGCTATGTGGTGGAACACATGTTACCAATACTGGACAAATCGGTTTTTTTGCCATCAAGGAAGAATCAAGTGTTGCGCAAGGGATACGACGTGTTGAGGCTGTCTGTGGTGCAGAGGCTATCGCTTTTTATCAAAATATTCGTAGTGATATGCAGCGGTCTGCCCAATTGCTGGGTGTTCGCTCAGATCAGGTTTTTGAAAAAGTTCAAAAGCAACAAGAGCAGATTACCTCTCAGCAGAAAAAAATCACTTTACAGTCAGCCAAATTATCTGAGTATGCTGTGGTAGATCTTTTACATGACAAACGTGAGCATCAAACCTTTTCTTCGCTTGTTTCGCATGTTAGTGTAGATTCTATTAAGAATTTGCGTGTTATGATGGACGCGTGCTTGGCTAAAATGACGGGGATTGTTATTTTAACCACACTGCAATCGGGTAATAAGCTGATTGTAGCGATCGGTGTGTCAAAATCTTTGCAAAAAGATTATTCTGCGGGAAATATGATGCGTACACTGCAAAGTGTTGTTGCTATTAAAGGTGGAGGTAAGCCTGCTTTTGCACAAGGCTCTTGTGATTGTGAGGCTAAAGATGTAAAGTCTTTGATGGCTAAGATAGAAGATTTTGTTCTGAGTTTAGATTAAGATGTAGTATGGTTTTATTGGTTCAGAAATTCGGTGGTGGTACATTAACCGACTTAACTAAACTGGTTTATATTGCCAGAAAAATTCAGCGTTACAAGCAGTCGGGTTATGACATCGTTGTTGTATTGTCTGCTATGCAAGGTGAGACCGATCGTTTAATAGAGCTTTCTGGTATGGTTGCAGATAAACCATGCCAGCGCGAGTACGATCAGCTATTATCGGTCGGGGAACAAACTTCAGTATGTTTGATGGTGATGGCTTTGCAGCAATTGGGTCTTAGGGCTAGTTCAATGAATGCATGGCAGGCAGGCATTCATAGTGACGAAGCGCATAAGCGAGCTTGTATCAAAACGATTTTTACTGGGAAGATCCATAAACTTTTATCGCAAGATATTATTCCGGTTGTTACTGGGTTTCAAGCTTTAAGCTCAGATTCTTCATTGACGACTTTGGGGCGTGGTGGTTCAGATACGACTGCAGTTGCCATGGCTGCTGCACTGCAGGCCGATGAATGTCAGATTTTTGTAGATGTACAAGGTATATATACGGCAGATCCAAAGATAGAGCCCGCGGCCAGATTGATACACAGGATTCCTATTCGACAATTACTTTCGTACGCTTGTATGGGGGCTAAAGTGGTGCAAAAGAGGGCAGTGGCGATTGCTGCTAGGTATAAAGTTGCGTTGCGTATTTGTCCAACATTTATTGAGGGGTTAGGAACAGTGGTAGATTATAGTCAGGACACAGGCGTCCATGATGTTGAAAAAACGGAAGTAACGGCTATTGCCAGTGTCAAAGATTATGTGATGCTAGCAGTAAGTGGCTCACAAGGAAAGCCACAGGAGTTAGTCGATTTGTTATGTGAGCTGTCCAAGACAGGTCTGGATCTAGAACATAGCATTAAACAGGTAAGCAAGGAATGTTATCAACTCGATTGCTTATGTAGTTTAGATGATTATGAATTGGCTAGGCCATATCTAGATAAATGGTCTTCTCTAGACCCTGAACGTTCGGTTCGCGTTTCGCGAGATAAGGCCAAGGTTTCACTTTTGGGTTTTGGTCTTGCTCGTGATATGGACATCACGCTTTCGTTAATATCGTTATTGGCGAACGCTAAGATGGATTATTACTATATTTCTGCTTTGGACCATCAACTAACTGTATTGGTTGATGTGCAGTGTCTTGAGTTGGTAGTGCGATTGCTGCATCAGCATCATGGATTATCCAAGGTCAGTAAGCCGGTTCACGATGCAGAAATGGTTGTTGTTTAATCAGCATAATCGCTTTAGATTGCTACTTTTTATATCAGCATCTTGTGTAGTGTGTTGTGCACTGTTGTCGCTGGGTTATAGA
This sequence comes from uncultured Coxiella sp., assembly GCA_964008345.1. GTDB lineage: Bacteria > Pseudomonadota > Gammaproteobacteria > Comchoanobacterales > Comchoanobacteraceae > CACBGS01. Next base: position 2,569 of record CAXGBK010000092.1, on the reverse strand, counting down.
GAGTATCTCTTATGGATGGATGCTCGTCACCTCACTATTGCAAAATCTTCTCCGTCTAGAAATTTATCAAACGATCCTATTGTGGTTTCTTATTTGAAGCAGCATCCGGTATACGTATCATTGACTACAACTCCTAATCGTATTAACCATGTTGTAGATATCTTGTCGGTTCTCGATTTAGATTATGTCAAGACTGTATGGGTGGTTTTACCAGAGCGTTTTAGAGCGAAAACACCTTATGTTATTCCTAAAAGATTACTGGCTATGCCGAAAGTAGAAGTGCTAAGAATAGACCATGATCTTGGCCCTTTATCCAAACTACTACCGGCAGTCGAAAAAGCATCTAGAATCGATAAACAAGCATTGCTCATTACGATAGATGATGATTACATTTATCCGCGTGGAATGGTGAACGAGCATATTCGTTCTTTGATTTATTCTCCAAAAAGCGTTAGTAATACTATTCCAGCAACGATGGGTATCGCTGATTCTCAAGCACCTATTCACTATCATATGCCAATAAAGTTGTTAAAAGCTTTATGGCCATCATCGCGTCCATGGCTAGTACAGGGCGTTGGGAGTATAGGAATGGTAGTTGGTTTGTTTGATAGTGATCTTGCCAAGTATATATGGTCTTATTCTTTAAAAAGCCACCATTTAGATTGCTACTTATCCGATGATGTTGTTATCAGCTTCGTCTTGCATCGGTCTGGTGTTGCGCCTAAGTTATTGCATAACGATTATGTATCACATCCTATGCTGCAGCCTTTGTGGGCTAGTCAGCAGTATGGTTCTATTCACACTACGCCTCTTATTGATCGGTATTTTACTTTTTACAAGGCTCCGCTGCATTATAATGAAGTTCGAATAGGGCGGTGTTTGCAAGTTATCGCACGTGCGCTTAACGAATGATGCCCCCGCACGTTGTAAAACACATGTCGTAGTTTTCTCTATTGGTTTTTACGCATGCTTCCTTTTGTTTTTCGCAGTAATCGATGGTTGTCTCTATTACGAAGTCACGGGTTTTCGATTTTTTTGACGTTTTGTGTTGATTAATAAGGTGGTGATTAGGTTTTGTGGGGTGCAGTGTTGGTCGCTTGATTGTACAATATTTTTTGGTTTGATGGCATTGGTTATCGTCGTATTGATGATTCGTGTGGCATGAGGCTATGCATGCGCGTATTTGCTTATTTTCTGGAATGATGTAATGTTTTTGGGGAAGGTCGCATCCAGTTAAAACTGTGATAAATAGGAGCGCTATGCTTTGTCTTAGTTTGGCCACATGTTGTCCTTGCTGTTGTATCATTCATAATAGTGTGAAATTAGCATTATTCTTCGATGTTTTCAAGGTGTTTCTTGCCATCTTCCAGAGGTGTATTAGGCAATAGGTCTGGGGATCTTTTGGACGATGGTTGTTGTTTATAAGATTTTGGTTCGGTATAGTATGCGTTCATGGATGTGGAGCTGTAGTGATGGCGAGTGCAAGAGAGAAAGAAGTTTACATAAAATCTGCGGGTGGTGTTTTCGCTACGGTGGTGTTTTATGTTATTGGGGTTTGGGTTGATCCTTTTAATATTCCAAAAGGATTAGATTTTGCTTCTCGAACCGCATTATTTTTTCCGTGGTTATTATGCTTAGCTATACCGCTATTTATAGCCATCATGCGTGTTATGGGGCATCGCATGTTTGTAAAAAATTCTACCGACGCTCAGTTGTATTCGTCTACTGAAACCGATGTTAATCTTCTTGCGCTTAAATCGCAATTGATTAATACACAAGAACAAACCCTTTTGGCACTATTGCTTTATTGTGTCTGGCTAGCACTTGCTCCGTCTGAGAATATTTCTGCGCTGTGTCTTTCAGCTGTAGCTTTTTTTGTAGGAAGATTATTCTTTTTTATAGGTTATGATTATAACGCCGCTCTACAGTCATTGGGTTTTGTCCTTACTTTTATACCGCAAGTCTTACTTTTGTTGCATGGTATTGTTTTTTTTGTTATCGGGCCTTGCCTATTTGCATAGAATACGGCTTTGCAAAACTTTATGCTATTGGTTGTCAATCGTTTCGTCAATATGTTAAAGCCTGCTCTCGTAATGAGTGCTTGTTGTGTAGGATTTATATTTTTCTCTGTTTGTTGGTTTGCTGATCTTAAATAAAAACAAATATATTTGATGATATATACTGTAATATTTAGATTGTTACAAAAGAAGAGCTTTTAGTAGTTTTTATGAGCGTTTGATAGATGCTGAGCTGGATAGTGATATTATATTAGGTAATAGATATTTTTTAAGCGATAAACAAATTTTCAGTAAGACACATCTTCTATAAAAGCCCCAATTAATAAGAAGAAATAAGATGTTTTTGATTAAGGTATGTAAACATAATTGCCGGGCTAATATTGTTTATGTACTCGAGATTTTTAATTGGTAAAATGTGGATTCTTTATTATCCTAAATCATTCATTTGAATTTTATATAAGGATGTGTTTACTTAGAAATGGAATGTTACAGGGAGATGACTAATGATGGAAGCAATCGATGTTCATGATGATGGGCAGTTTAGCGACTCT
>CAXGBK010000091.1:0-4937 GCA_964008345.1 uncultured Coxiella sp. | reverse complement strand
CTGGGGTCTGAATAGCATGATTTTTGATAGCGTGTAAAGTAAGTATATCTGATATTTTTCTATTAAAAAAAGAACAAAAGGGGTGATTAGCTGCGAAAGATCCTATAACCATCTTCTCGAACTTTCTCAAGAAGCGTCCCCAAACGGGGGCTGTCGTAAAATACCTACCGGGTGTGCAATCAATACGGTCTTCTACTTGTTCTAATATATTTACACCAAGTTCTTGCGTTAGTACGAGCGCTCGTTGTACTTTATTGCGTAACGCTGGTATTTGGTTTAAATGTAGTAACGGAAACCGCCACTGCGTATCTAATGTATTAGCTAGTATAGGCGCTGTATTAGGCCTTAGTCTTTGCTGAACGGCTTGCTTTAAGAAAAAGAAAGCGATCATACGACTTTTATGATGTTGAATCGCTGCAGTGTTGGAAGAATCTCTGGTGTCATATTCATCAACCAACGTTAGCAGTAGTTTTGTATGTACCCTTTCGACAACAGCCAACCGAGGATCACCAGTCGCGTCCATGAGAATGCTTAGTGCACGTTTGGTGGTATTATGATCATATTCTTCTAAATATGCTCTTCCTTGTTTTAAACCTTCTATGCCATTACCTATGGATATTTTTATTCCGTGGATTATCTCAAAGAGCTGTTTAGCGTGACGCAGAGAAAAGAGTTCATCTGATTGTGACTTAATAAATCTGGATACAAGATTAGTTGCATGCTGGGTTGGATCATGAGCTCGCCATGCACGCCAAAAAAATTTATATTTCTCTAGCTTCCTAACGAGCAGCAAGTGTATGGCAAGGAGTGTCATAACCGATTCCATATAGGCCAACTGGTCAATTCTTTGTATCCGTCTAAAACCATCCTGGAAAATATTTTCTAACGCGGTATCAGCAACCATAATCATATTCATGGTCAGGAGTAATCTACCGTACTTTTGAAGATTTTGGCTAGTATATCGACCGCTAGTTGCACGCATATGCACCATTGCATAGTGATAGAGGGCTGCGAGGGCAACGCTTATTTGCCAGATACCGTCATTAACGGTCGCCCCTACGCGTTCTTGATAGCTTAGATCTTCTCTGCCAGAGAGCGAAGCGTAAATGTTATTTGTAGATTGGGCTGGCGTAAATGGTAGTTGTAGCAAAGATGCAATATTTTCTTTCATTTTGTATTATAATCGTTTTTGTGTAGTGCACTGTATCATGATTATTTATATTGAGTCAACCACTTGTGAGAATTTTTTTTCAAAAACGGCACTTGTGCTTTATGCTCAGCAGCTGAGGTGGTGTAGTCGGGTCATTATAATTTTCGAGGGAAGCATTAATTTATAATATATAAGATAGAAAGGTTATCCCATAGGGTTAAGGTGCGTTCTTAACAAAAAAACTATCTTATCCATACGCCTTGCTTTATAATCGCATATTAGGGATTTACAATACATTTTGCTTATGAAAACGTGCTTATTTTTTTATCGCTTTATTTCATTCTGTGCGATTTTCTCGCTGTGTTTATCTATGCATGCTGAAAAATCATCCCAAAAGCCACTTATTGTTGTTTATGAAAATACAACGGATAATCCCCATGCCAATTTGCTAAAGACGCTGCTTCAAAAATACCAATAGGACTATGTATTTCTCGGAGAAGGCCAAACATGGAAAGGGTTTGGGCAAATATGCAAAAATTTACACAGATACTTAAAAACGATCGATCCCGACCGAATGGTTCTAAAATTGGATTCAAGAGATATGCTACCTATGCGGCATGCCAATGCCTTTCATAAAGCGTTACATCAGCTTATCGAATCAGGTAAATGGTCAGGCAACAATGTTCTGATTGGGCGAGAGAATTGGCCAGCTAATGGAGTTGGGCCGATGAATTATTATTACCCAGGTGAGATCTTCGATCAGAATGGAAAAAAATTATCCGCTTCACCCACACCATACTGGCGATACACGCTAAGACTTTTGAATCGCATCAGCACGCTCTCACCAAGATCTTACTGGGTAAGCGCCGTAAAGTTATCTCGCGACGACGCATGGGCGAGACACACAAAACATGCGTTTCTAAATGGCGGTTGGTATCTTGCCAAGGCAAGCACGCTTATAGAACTATTTGATCGGATTGCGGCTACCAATACAGATGATGACCAGCACCTTTTCAATGATTATTGGCTAAGCCACCCAAAGATGTTTACGATTGATAACGAGAGAGCTTTAATTTATCACACGACGCCTTTTAAGAAGTTACCAGGAAAATGGGTGGCTGGAACGTGGCAACATGAGCATGGTTTAGCACCCTTTTTTGTGCATTTTCCCCAGAAGAACTACGAGGCATATTGGGATACCTATCACCAATCATTAAAACAAAGCCAGAAGACTTCCAACGCGAAGCGCATTTAAGATCAAGATAAGTCTGACGATCGCAAATAATGCATGCGATGGCCAAGGCGTTTGGCGCTTTCGGCGGATAATGTATGTGGCTGAAAAGCTTTTGCGAATAACATATGTTGGGCAATACTGCATTGTGGTTGTTATTTTGTTATAGTGCATCTTGGGTTTTTGGGTTACGAAAGGATCGCTGAGTGCAAAACAATGCTGAAAAAAAAGTGTTATTGGTGGGCATTTCATCCATCGCTCTGGCACTCGAGTATGACGCTGAGAAAGGAGCGGGGCATCAGCAATACCAGGTGGGGATGCGCGTTAAAGTACCCTACCGGAACAAAGACGTAGTAGCGGTCATTATCGCAACGGGTGTGTCACCTACCCTGCCTGCCAACAAACGTAAGAGAATCCACAGTCGCTTGGACAGGGCGTCTATTTTCCAGGATAAAACCAGCCGTTTTTTGCATAAGGTTGCAGCCTATTACCATGTAAGTCCAGCACAAGTTTACACCTTATGCTTTTGCAAAAATGCCTGGTCTGATACTGAGCTTCTGCAAAAGTGGCGCCAAACCTATGTATGTAATCTCCAGCATGCGCAAGGTGTAGTGCTTACCAAGCCCCAGCAAAAGTTGGTAAAGCGGCTACAAGATCCGCGCAGTACACAAGTTGAGTACGCCGATTGTATCATGGCGGGTTGTAAGCAGGAGGTTATCCATCAGCTTATCGGAATGCAGGTGCTTTCGGAATCCACCACCAGGATAAGTCCTTGGGCTATGAAGTTGCGAACAACGCCTTCGGATAAGCAGCTTAAGGTGATCCAATCGATTACCATGAGGCCAACCGGATACCAGTATCACTACTTATATGGCGTAACAGGAAGTGGAAAAACCTGCGTTTACAGCCATGTTGCCAAAGCGTGGCTCAAGGATCATCAGCAGACTGTACTATGGCTTGTCCCTGAAATAAGCATTACGCCAAAACTTATTGAGGAGATGGAAGCGCTTTTAGGAACCGATCACGTAGTTAGTTATCACTCAGGCTTAACGGAGAAAAAGCGTTATTTGGCTTGGCTTAATATCGTTACGGGAAGAGCACGGTTGGTGATTGGTACCAGAAGTAGTATTTTCCTACCCATACCCAAATTGGCTGGTATTATCATGGACGAGGAGCACGATGCCTCATACAAGCAGCAAAGCGGACTACGCTACTCAACCAGAGGGGTTGCGTGCTTGCGTGCCAAAGCGGAGGACGTTCCCATACTGTTAGGTTCAGCCACACCTTCCCTTCGGTGTCTCGCGCAAAGAAACAAATCTGGCTACCCTTTTCACACCTTAACAGTGCGCTATGGTGCGGCCAGCTTACCAGTCGTGCGTTTGCTAGCTATGGAGAAGCATGTCTCAAGCGTGGGTATAGCCAACCGCTTACTTGCTGAGATTGCTAGAACGCTCAGTCAGGGAAAGCAGGTGCTGCTTTTTCTCAATCGTCGTGGCTTTGCGCCCTGCTGGTGGTGCTCGTCCTGTGAGTCGGTGCAGTGCTGTCCAAGTTGCGATCGGCCTTATACTTTTCATCAAGCTAAAAACACTTTATCTTGTCACCGCTGTGAGCGAGTTGAATCAGTCCATAAAGGGTGTACTAACTGCGGTAGCAATACCTGTATTCCGCTTGGCCATGGTACCGAAAAAGTTGCGCGATATTTGCGTGAACAGTTCAGCGATTTCCCTGTGTTACAAATCGATAGGGATACCTGCGGCACTTGGAAGAAGATGCAGGAAAGCCTAGAGCAAGTATATGAAAACAAGCCACAGATCCTGGTAGCAACCCAGATGTTGATAAAGAGCCACCATATCCCTAATTTAGAAACCGTCATCGTTCTTGACGCGGATCAAGCCTTTCAGAGCAGGGATTTTCGTGCGCTAGAAAATCTCTCACAGCAAATGCATCAAGTGATTGGCCGTGCTGGTCGCGAAGGCAAAGAAGGGGTCGTTTATATACAAACCTTCTATCAAGATCACCCATTCTGGGACGCTATAGTTCGTCACAATTATCTCGATGGTGCAACTTATTTGCTATCAGAGCGAAAGGCTGCCTGTTTGCCACCATACACTTTGCAGGCTGCGTGCAATATGCGTCATCGCGAATTACAGCAAGTGAAAAACAGCAGCCAATCGCTTTGGCAGCTGCTAACAAATGCCAAACTTGGCGTGCATATTTACCATCCAATGCCAGCATCACTACTTAAGCAGCACGGCTGGCATTTCTACACGCTCGTCATTCAGGCGCAATCCATGGCCGCATTATCGCAAGCGGTGTCATTATTACAGCAGACGCTTGCCAGCCACCCAGCTTTAAAGCGTGTACACTATACGATAGATATCGATCCCGTTACTTTATAAGTGGGTTTCACGTGGATCTCGAGAAAACCATAACGCCTGTACAATTCTCGGCATTTCAAAGACCGTTGCATAAAAAAAGAAAGTCTAGGCAATCATGGCAAAAGCTTGCACCGTTTATTTAGTAATACGATCTAGGCCAAGCCAGCCATGCGTGCAG
>CAXGBK010000090.1:0-8627 GCA_964008345.1 uncultured Coxiella sp. | reverse complement strand
CGATTCCTGCACGTACCACTTCCTTTTGGCGGCACCTCTCTACTTATATCGGTCGTCATCGTGATTGAATTTATGTCTCAGGTACAGACGTATCTTCTACCTGGTCATGTTGAGTCTGTGAGGGGCAGATCAGCAAACAAACTAAAACTACTACACTAAGGTGAATATATGAAAGTTGGTGCATCGGTAAAAAAAATATGTCAACACTGTAAGGTTGTCAAAAGAAAAGGTCGCGCATGGGTTATCTGCAAAAACAATCCACGTCATAAACAACGTCAAGGCTAAGGAGTTAAATATATGTCAATTATTATTTCAGGAAAGCATTTACCAGAACGTAAGCATGTATGGGTAGCCCTCACAGATATATATGGTATCGGTAAGGTGACGGCGCTAAAATTATGTGATCAAGCTAAGGTAAAGTCAGATGTAAAACTATCAGAACTAACTGAATCTGAAATTGATGTACTACGAAGTGCTGTCGGTGAAATCGATACGGAAGGTAAGAAAAGGCGCCAGGTAGCTGAGAATATCAAAAGACTAATGGATATTGGTTCGTACCGTGGCGTGCGACACAGACGTGGCCTACCAGTCAGGGGGCAGAATACAAAGAATAATGCCAGCACACGGAAAAAACGTCGCGGCAGCAAAAAGGTTAAATAAGAGGGGTATTTTCATATGGTAGAGTCTAAATCAAGGTCGTCTTCTTCAGGGAGAAGTAAATCATCTAAACACAACCGTTGCCCAGAGAAGGTAATGGTTCACATAAAAACGACATCCAACAACTGTATTATTACTGCTACTAACATGAATGGTGATAAGATATACTCATCCAGTGGTGGCGTCACACAGAAGAATTCTAGGAAATCAACAACCGGTGCAGCAAAGGAAGCGGCTGAAGCTGTTGCGGATTACCTGAAAAAACACGGAGCATCTGAAATTATTATCAAGATGAAGGGTGGGCATAACAGCGCTGCAGTAAAAGGATTAAATGTGGACGGAATAAAAATCCTGATCATTAAAGAGCTAACACCAGTTGCACATGGCGGGGTTAAACTCCGAAAGCAACGTAGAATATAGGGAGTAAATCATGGGCAAGAATACAAAGAAAGGTAAGATGCTAAGAGCTGTACGTCCGAGCTTGGATGGAGAGCACGACCTCGATCTATGGAGCGGCGTGAGGCCTGCTGAGAAAAAGTGTCGGTACAATAAACTTCCTGGTAAAGCTGAAGGCAGACGCTCAAGGCAGTCCGAATTCTCTGTTCTCATGTGCACAAAACAAGCCATGAAGCGCTACTTCGGGGTACTCGAAAAGCCGTTCAAAAACTGCTACAAGCTCGCAGCCAAACGTCAAGGCTCGACTGCTGATAACCTTCTATTGTTGCTTGAATCACGTTTGGATAACGTTGTATACCGTTCTGGATTCGCATCCACGCGTGCAGAGGCGAAGCAAATAGTAAGTCATGGTCATGTCATCGTAAATGGCAGGAGAACCACGGTATCATCGTACAAAGTAAAACAAGGTGATATCATCAGTCTTTCTAAAGCTGCACAAAAGCATGAGCGGATAGCAAGCGCCTTGTCCATAGCAAAGCAAAAGGATCCTGCAACATGGCTTGATGTAGACCCTAGCGAGTTTAAGGCCGTGGTTAGCGGAGAGCCCACACTTGAGCAGCTTTATACACTGTTTAAGGTCAACCACGTTATCGAATTGTATTCTAAATAGGACATTGAAATGAGCACAAATCAAACTACAACGCCTGAGGTAAACGAATCACTTGAAATGCAAGAGATTTTTAGTGATTTTTTAATACCTACGACACAAGAAATCGAAAAAAACGGTGAGAAAAAGATTAAAATTACGCTACAGCCACTCGAGCGAGGGTTTGGTCACACCATCGGTTTTGCCATGCGGCGCATACTTCTTTCCTCAATGAAGGGTGCTGCGATCACCAAAGCGGTAATCGACGGTGTAAGCCACGAATACTCGACGCTTGAAGGGGTACAAGAAGATGTTCTTGAGATACTCATGCGTCTGAAGTCGGTTGCGATCGAACAGCATCACCCTGGGCCAATACCTATGTCTATCCAAGTCCGTGGACCGAAAGTCGTCACAGCAGGTGATATCGTGATAAGTGGTGATGCTACGATAAAAAACCCCGAGCTGGTTATTTGTCATATCAACACAGAAAGAGACCTTTCCATACAGCTTGAGTCTGCAACCGGTAGAGGCTACGCCAAGGCAACAGATCTTGCTGAATCCGATGACAACGCAACGGTTAACGCACTCTATATAGACGCGAGTTTCAGTCCTATACTTAAGGCAGTCTACCATGTTGACAATGCCCGGGTTGAAAACAGAACAGACCTTGACAAATTAACACTCGAAATTGAGACGGACGGAACCATTGACCCTATAGATGCCATTAAGAGTACAGCTACCATTATTTCGCATCAGCTATCTGCATTTGCTGTAATACAAACAAAAGAGCAAAGTGCAGAGAGCAGCTATATGGATAACGTTGATCCTATCTTCTCAAGGCTAGTCGATGAGCTTGAGTTAACGGTCCGTGCTGCAAACTGTCTTAAATCCGAGAATATACGCTATATTGGTGAGCTTGTTCAATCAGCGGAATACGATTTGCTAAGGACGCCGAATCTCGGTCGTAAATCATTATCTGAAATCAAAAGCGTACTAGCAGAATTAGGTTTAACCTTAGGTATGCATGTTCCAAACTGGGTATCACCTACTGAGCAGCTACGTCGTAACAAGAAAGGAGAGGATTTACTATGAGCCACCGATCAAAACGCAGACATTTTAGCAGAGCTACGAGTCACAGAGAAGCCATGTTCAGAAACCTGGCGGTTTCATTGATTGAACATACCCAGATTAAAACTACCGTTGCCAAGGCAAAGGATCTTCGAGGTTTTCTTGAGCCTTTAATCAGTAAAGCTAAGAATATGACCGACGATAACAGTCTTGCAACAAGGCGTTATTTAATCGCCAAGCTATCAGGTAATAAGGACGCTATCCAAAAACTGATCACGGAACTAGGACCGTACTATAAAGAACGTCCTGGTGGGTACACACGTATCTTGAAATGTGGGTATCGAGAAGGTGATGCAGCGCCTATGGCATACATACAGCTTGTAGGATTGTCACCAGCTGAACGTCAAGAAGCTAGTTAACATCTTCAACTATTTCTGAACCAGCTATCTTAGATTTCTATCACAGAGTAGGTATAGACGGCAGCTTGATCATCCAATTCTAAAACCAAAATTTTCTTGTACTTATTTTTGACTTTTAGAGCAGTTTGCTAGCTTAAAATAGCTATTTGGCTTAGGTGTTGGTAGCATTTTGTGCTAGTATGTGATCATTGTACAATCGAGACATTCTGTGAATACATTCAAAAAACCGATTCCTCTCGTCAATTTAGCTACACAACAAAAGCGAATACGCCATAAGATTGACGAGGCCATCGCTAGAGTATTGGACCACGGTATGTATATCATGGGCCCTGAAGTGAGCAAGCTTGAGCAAGATCTTGCAAAATTTACTGGAGCCAAGCATGTTATAAGTTGCTCAAATGGCACGGATGCGCTTCTACTTGCGTTAATGGCTAAAAATTTGCAGCCAGGCCAAGCGGTTTTACTACCAAGCTTCACCTTTTCTGCAACTGCAGAAGCCGTTGCATACCTAGGTGCTATCCCTTATTTTGTGGATGTATGCAGTAGAACATTTAACCTGGATATATCTAGCCTAAAACTCGCCTATCAAGAAGCCCATGAACATGGTTATGATGTTGCCGGTTTGATCAGTGTAGATTTATTTGGTCAGCCGTGTGATTACGATGCGATAGAAACGTGGCGTCAACAAAAAAATATATGGTTGATCTGCGATGCTGCGCAAAGCCTTGGTTCTACATACCGTGGGAAATCCATCGGCAGCATAGGAGATATCACCACAACCAGTTTCTATCCAGCCAAGCCACTGGGCTGTTATGGTGATGGTGGTGCTGTCTTTACAGATGATAACCAACTTGCCTCTATTATGCGCTCATTACGTGTGCATGGCGAAGGTTCGAACAAATACGACAACGTTCGTGTCGGCATGAACGCAAGACTCGACACGATACAGGCTGCTATTTTATTAGAAAAATTAAACGTTTTTCCAGATGAAATTCTACAAAGACAAGCATTAGCAAATGCCTACCAAGAGCATCTTCCATCCATAGTTGTAACCCCATGGTGCCCAGATGATCGAACGTCAACCTGGGCACAGTATACAATCAAGGTTCCAGATGGATGCCGCGGCGATATTCAAAGGGGCCTATCTGAACAAGGTATTGGCACCTGTGTCTATTATCCTATTCCTTTGCATAAACAGCTTGCCTACAAGCATTGCCCACGCGTCAGTCAAATGACAAATTGTATGCGTCTTGCAGAGAATGTTTTAAGCCTGCCAATAGCATTAGACTCGGGTATTGCAGTAGATGTAGCTGGTGCGCTTAATGATACACTGAAACACATGGCTAATGCATAGAAAAAGGTTTTGATTATCATGGCGGTATGCTATGATCTTAACCATTCGAAAAACATTGGTGTGTATGAAAATAGGAGTTGTAGGCGTTGGCGTATGGGGTGAAAATCATGTTAAATGCTTAAGCCTTATTCCTGAAGTAACAAAACTGGTTGTATTTGACACTTGTCGACAAAAACTTGAAAAGGTCCACGAGCAATACGCAGCTGTGCCATGTTCAGTTTTGGACGATTTGCTTAGTTGTGATGCTGTTGTTGTCGCTGCCCCTACTGTCTATCATTACAATCTTGGCTCCTACTTTATTACCCATAAGATTCCTTGCTTGATCGAAAAGCCATTAGCCTTTTCGAGCCAAGAAGCACGTAACTTAACCATACTTGCAAAGGAATATAAGAGCCTTCTTATGGTGGGACATATAGAGCATTTTAATCCGGCCTTTCTCAAGCTTAAGCAAGGTCTAGCATCAGATGAGAAAATAATCGCAATAGACATTCAGCGTTTAGGAATGGCGAGGCCAGGATTAGATAAGAGCGTCGATGTCATATTTGATTTAATGATACACGACATCGAGTTAACGAATAACCTGACTATGGATGATAAGATCGTCGATATAAGATCTTATCGAACGGCCCACCAGGATGCGCTAGGGCACGTGCATGCTACATTACACTACCAGTCAGGAACCATCGTAAATATGACGTCTAGTAGAGTATGTGAAAAGAAGCAAAGGACCATAAACCTAATCACTACAAAAAGGCATTTATCTGTAGATTTACTAGCTCAAAGATTAATTGAGACACGGTCTATAAATAACAAACAAGTGATACGCGATATTGAAGTAGCACACCATGAGCCTCTACGAGCTGAACTATCGCATTTTTTAGCGTGCATAGCCGATCCTACAGCATGTATAGTCACAAGCGATGCTGGCTTAGAAGCTGTGGAAATAGCAGAACGTATCAAATCACAAGTGATGGGTGCTAACATAGAAGACGCCTGTGTGCTAACATGACCAAGCATATTACCATACTTGCTGAAGACACCTCTGGTGATGTATATGCTAGTTGGGTTATAAAAAAACTACGAGCAAAAAAAATAGATTTTTCTTGTGATGGTATTGCTGGCGACTTAGCTAGACGTGAAGGCATGACACTCTGGATCCATAATAGTAGTATGAATTTTATGGGAATGACGCAAGTTATAGTCAATGCCTCAAAAATACGTACGGTGTGGCGTTTAATTCTAGATAATTTAAACAAGAAAAAACCCGATTTGCTCATATTGATTGATTATCCAGGCTTGAATATGCGTATTGCCAAACAAGCCAAAGCGATGAATATCCCTATTTTGTATTTTGTGCCACCGCAGGTCTGGGCCTGGGGCCGTAAACGTATCCAACAACTAAGAACAAACGTTGATCAGATAGCCTGCCTATACCCTTTTGAACAAGACTTTTTTGAGAAGGTTAAACTGCCGACCTTTCTAGTAGAGCACCCACTCCAAATAACCAGTCAGATCATGCCACTTGCAAGACTGAAAGCAAGCAAGCCAGCACACATTGTTTGTCTGCCTGGTAGCCGTAAACAGGAAATAGCTAAGCATTTATCCGACATGCTAGAAGCTTGTTACATCTTACAAAACACCACGAAGAGAGAGATTAGGTGTAGCGTCGTTCAGGCACCCGCTGCCGTGAGTATTTTACCCATGGTGCTTGCTTGGGGTGATAAGTTACAGATCAGCATTATCAAAAACGCTGATAAGCTATCCGCACTCAAAGATGCAGAAGCAGCTTGTGTCGTTTCTGGGACAGCCTGTTTTGAACTGGCACTACTTGGCATCCCACATACTGTAGTCTACAAAACAGGATGGATTAACTATTTTCTAGCCAGGTGGTTGCTGGCAAAGAGAATCCGCTGGATCAGTTTAACCAATTTAGTTAATCAAAAAAGTGTTGTAAAAGAACTTATTCAACGTGAATCCAAACCGGAAAATATTGCAAAAGAACTTAGTAGACTCATCACCAATCAAGACGCTAGACAGAGCATGCACCAAGATTTTGTTAAGATGCGAGATTATCTTAGTGCAAGAGCACACTGCCGTATCGAAAAGCTCATCATAGATATGCTAAGTAATTAGTGCTCAAGCTCATCTTTATAGATATCATCAATTTCATTACGGTATTTATCTTCAATAAAGAAACGCTTTAGCTTAAGAGTTGGGGTTAGTTCGCCAGTATCAGGGCCCCAAGTGTCTTTTAAAATTACAAACTTTTTAATTTGTTGGACGCGTGATAATTGCTTGTTAGCATCTGCAATAATAGCTTCAACTGCTTCGTATACCAAAGGGTTTTTTGCCAATGATGGAAGTTCTTTATCGTCTATATTATGGTCTTTAGCCCATGTGTCTGCGCCACCTTCGTGATTAAGTGTTATGAGGGCTGAGACAAAATGACGACGATCACCTACTAAGCATACTTGCCCCAAAAGTTTATTACGCAGTAGTAGGCTTTCTATATAAACCGGCGCAATATTTTTGCCACCAGAAGTAATGAGTATCTCTTTCTTACGACCAATAATAGATACAAATCCTTCGCCATCTATACTTGCAAGGTCCCCTGTTTTAAACCAACCATCTTGGCCCAAACAGGCTTTAGTTGCGCTAGGGTTTTTGTAGTATTCTTTGAATAAGAATGGGCCTTTAAGCATAAGTTCTCCATCTTCTTCAATTCGAACTTCTGTCCCAGGGATAGGTAAGCCGACCGTACCAATTTTGTTGGTGTTAGTTGGAAGTTTAACACCTTGTTTAATCAACAACGCGCGGTAGGTCGAATAAGGATTATTTGGTAGACAAGAGAGTGCGGGAGCGGTATTTTCGGTCAACCCATAGACCTCTGTAATAGGAATATTAATCGCATGGAAAAATTTTTGTACTTCGGCATTCATGGGCGCTGCGCCGCTTCCAAATATTTCCGTTTTGTCAAGACCAATGGTCGATAGCATTTTGTTAAAGATTAAATGGGTAAACAAAAAATGTTTGATACTTACAAGCCAAGGAATGGCCCTACCAGTTTGTATACACGCAACCCGTTCTAGGCCATTGGCGATAGCCGACATCACAAGCTCTTCTTTACCAGAATCGCGTATTTTTATGCGGAGTCCATTATAAAATTTTTCCCAAACACGCGGTACCGCAAAAAATAATGAAGGCCTAGCGATAGGGAGAATGGCTTTTAAATCTGTCATCTCAAAAGCAAAGTGTAAACTACCAAGCCTACAAATGATATGGTAGTGATGGGCAACACGTTCCGTAATATGTGCCATAGGTAAGTAAGAGACCATACTAGGTTCTGGCTTGACGATATCGGTAATATCAAGATAACTATGGACAGTCCAAAGGATGTTCTGATGGGTAAGTACAACACCTTTAGGATGGCCTGTGGTACCCGAGGTAAATAAGATACAGGCCGTATCAGTCGGTTTAGCAAATTGTTTCCGGGTTTGGAGAACTGGGAGGTGCTCCGCTTTCTTTGTTTGAGCATGGGCTAAAAAATCAGCCCATGTTGTAACATGATCAGTCAAACTTTCCTCAGGATCACACAGCATAATGATATTTCGTATACAAGGTTCTATGTTGTTTGCTTTTATAACTTCTTTCGCCATTTCATTGGTATCGCAAAAGATCGTAGACGATTGCGTTATTTTTAGAATGTCAGCAATTTGATTGGATTTAAGGGTCTGATACAAAGAGCAAGGTATCGCATTTGCATACAAAATACCCATATCAATGATATTATGCTCTGCTCGGTTACGTGAGAGTATCAGGACAATCTCATTTTTGCTGACCATAAGTTCACTCAGGCCAGTTGCCACATTAAATGCATTATCTAGGTAAGATTGCCAGGTAATAGTATGCCAAGATTGGTAGCTCTCATCATCAGCTTGATGCAGTGCAATCTTGTCTGGGTGGTTCTTAACATTATCTTCAAAAACAGATAATAAATTTTTCCCATCTATGTACGAGCTCACAGAGTCCGATAAATTGCTAATAGCAGCATGTAGTTTTTTATCATGTGACATGATCAGTCTCCTAT
>CAXGBK010000089.1:0-5192 GCA_964008345.1 uncultured Coxiella sp. | reverse complement strand
TTAGTGGATTGATAACCTTTGCCCGCTTCATCGCTTTGATAATGCGACCTGGCATAGCACCTATGTAAGTCTTTCGATGCCCTCTTATTTCAGACTCATCTCGCACACCACCTAAGGAAATACGCACAAAAGCTCGGCCTACTGACTGCGCAATAGATTTACCCAAAGAAGTCTTACCGACACCAGGTGGTCCAACTAAGCACAGTACAGGCCCTTTGAGCTTTTTCACGCGCTGTTGTACAGCAAGATTCTCTAAAATACGCTCTTTGATCTTCTCAAGCCCATAGTGATCTTTATCGAGCATTGCTTTTGATTTTTTGATATCTTTTTCTATTTTATTTTCCTTGTGCCAAGGAATGTCCATAAGCCATTCAAGGTATGTTCTTACAACCGTTGCTTCTGCTGACATAGGCGCCATCATTTTCAGCTTCTGCGCCTCACTAACAGCTTTCTCTTTCACTTCCTTAGCAAGTTTTAGCTCTTCAATTTTGAGCATAAATGCATCTGCTTCAGCTAAACCGCTCTCTAGATCATTATCGCCAAGCTCCTCTTGTATAGCCTTAAGCTTTTGATGCTTATAGTATTTCTCCTGTTCTTTTGAAATGCGTTGCTTGACCCTATTGTGTATTCTTTGGTCAATCTTCATCCACTCTACTTCTTGATGCAAGAGACCAACAACCCTTTCAACACGTTCGGGGACTGGCAATGTCTCTAATATTGTTTGTTTCAAGTCGGTATTAATCGATAAGTTGAGCGTTATAAGGTCACAAAGGCGACCTGGCTCCTGCACGTTTCTGAGTGAGACTAATATATCACTCGATATCGATTCAGAGTACGCAGCAAACTTATCAAACCTTTTGTATAGAGTCTTCACAAGGTGTTGGCTTTCCTCTTCCTCTTCCATGTTTTCAGCATGTGCAGTGCATTTTCCTCTGATATAAGCACCTTGTTGAGAAATACTCTCTCGGGTTGCACGACAAACCCCTTCGACCAATATTTTGTAAGTACCGTCCGGTAATTTGATAAGCTGTGCAATTTTACAGATGGTGCCAATTTTGTAAAGATCTGCTGACTTAGGATGCTCTTTTACAGGATCGATTTGGGTAAGACAAAAAATAATACTATCTGACTTGAGCGCATGCTCGATCGCAGCAACCGATTTGTCTCTACCTACATAGAGTGGTACTACCATATGCGGGAAAATAACAATATCTCTTGTTAGTAGAAATGGAATTTCGACTACGTCGCCAGATTCAAACATACCCTGTCTTAACTCCCTTTCTATGTGCCGTCTAATTTTTCTGCATTATCATATACATATAGAGGCTTAATATGATCTGTAATAACCGACTCGTCTATTACTACTTTATGCAGGTTATCTACAGAAGGAATTTCGTACATGACATCTAGCAATACACGCTCGATAATTGCTCTAAGACCCCTTGCACCTGATTTCTTTTTAGCAGCTTCATGGGCTATGGCTGTCAATGCAGAATTGGTAAAATCTAAACCCACATTTTCCATCTCGAAAAGCGCCTGAAATTGTTTTACCAGCGCATCTTTAGGCTTGACCATGATCTCTACTAGCGCTTCCTCCGTCAATTCGTCCAGTACAGCAGTAACTGGCAAACGGCCAACAAACTCTGGAATTAATCCATATTTGATTAAATCCTCATGCTGCAACTGGCCTAAAATTTTATTGATAGCCTGCCTATCTTTATTCTTCCCGCGTATTTCCGCAGAAAAACCAATACCTGTCTTACTCACGCGTTGCTCAATCACTTTGTCTAAGTCAGCAAACGCTCCCGCACAAATAAAGAGGATATTCGTTGTATCAACTTGTATATACTCCTGGTTGGGATGCTTACGACCACCTTGGGGTGGTACCGATACAACCGAGCCTTCGATCAATTTTAATAGAGCCTGTTGGACGCCTTCACCGGAGACATCTCTGGTTATAGATGGGCTATCGCTTTTGCGCGTTATCTTGTCTATTTCGTCGATATAAATAATACCCGACTGCGCCTTCTCAACATCATACTCGCAGTTTTGTAAAAGCTTCTGTACGATATTTTCAACATCCTCTCCGACGTAGCCCGCCTCTGTTAACGTTGTAGCGTCAACGATAGCAAATGGCACATGTAGCTTCTTGGCTAAGGATTTGGCTAGCAGCGTTTTCCCTGAACCCGTAGGCCCAATCAGTAAGATATTACTTTTTCCTATTTCAGTAGCGTCTTTTTTAGCTTTGTGCAATCTTTTATAGTGGTTGTATAGAGCAACAGATAAAACCTTTTTTGCTCGTTGTTGCCCTATCACATAACCCTGTAAATGCTCAAAAATGTCTTTGGGAGATGGCAATCCTTCTGTATGTGACTTTGCAAGATCTAGATTATCGCTTTCTTCTTGTACCAATTGCGAGCACAAATCTATACACTCGTTGCATATACATACTCCAGGCTGCCCTTGTACAAGCCTGGATACATCTTCTTGTGATTTACCACAAAATGAACAATGATGTTTGCTTGTCATAAAATATCTCCTAGTTGTACATTTCTAGATTCAATAGCGTGCTACATATCCCCAAAGTACGATCTCTCTGTGAGGGTGATTATTACTCAGCACTTCTATCTTTAGGGAAGACGATCTTATCAACCAATCCATACTCAAGTGCATGTTCTGCAGTCATAAAGTAGTCTCTATCCATATCTTTCGTTAAATCTTCTTCTGTTCTACCGCTGTGCTTTGAAATTATGTTGTTTACCAGCTTGTTGATTCGTCTTGTTTCTTTGGCGTGTATCTCAATATCAGCCGCTTGCCCCTGAAACCCGCCAAGAACCTGATGAATCATCACGGTTGCATGCGGTAAGCATTGGCGTTTTCCGGCAGCACCTGAACATAATAATAGCGATCCTGCACTTGCAGCTTGGCCTATACAAAGGGTTGCCACATCTGGCTTTATGAACTGCATGGTATCGTATATTGCTAACGCAGCGGATACCGCACCACCAGGTGAATTAATGTATAGGTGAATATCTCTTTCAGGATTCTCACTCTCAAGAAACAACATCTGCGCAACTATTAGATTGGCCATATTCTCTTCAATTGGACCAACCAAAAATATAATGTGCTCTTTCAGCAACCTTGAATAAATATCATACGCTCGCTCACCTCTTGAGGTTGTCTCAACGACCATAGGGACAAGATTATTTTCAATCATCTGCTACTCCTTTATATCTAAAAACGCCTTAGCCTGGCAAACAGATATCTTATCTTCCTTCTCACCACATTGCAACAGTACTTTCTTGACAACTTCCTGCTCAATAACCGCTACTTGCACTTTTGTCATTCTTTCCTTATCTTGCTGATACCAGTTGATGAACATATCCAGCGCTATGAAATCTGGTGCTAACTTTTCTAAGTAGGCTCTTATCATTTTTTCATTGACCGATACGTTGTGCTCATTGGCGATTTTTTGCAGCACTAGTGAAACTCGAATATTCTTCTCGGCCTGGCTGGTGGCTTCTTCCTCAGATAACTCAGGCTTGGTTTTTGAAATATGCTTTTTCTCTTCTTCAACCATGCTTGATGGCACTGCGAAGTTGTACTCTTTCTCTATCCACTCGACGACTGCCTTGTGCCTAATTTTGTCTTGTAGCCACTCTGATTCCTTTGTTTGTTTTTTAGCAATCTCGTCTCTGAACCCTGTTTCATTCTCAGCGTCGCTACCAATCTTCTTGAAAAAATCAGCGTCTAAGGTAGGCTTTTTGGATTTTTTTACAGCATGTACCTTGATAGTGAAAACCGCTTTTTTGTTAGCTAGGTCTTTTTGCATGTAATCCTTAGGGAAAAGCACATCAAACTGCTTTTCATCACCAGCCTTCACACTAACCAATGCCGCTTCGAAGTCTGGTAGCATCTTTCCACCACCGACCGTAATCTCAACACCGTCTGCACTCCCACCATCAAAAGCCTTTTGATCTATCATGCCTTGGTAATCTAGTGTTAGCTGGTCACCCTTCGCCGACTTGCCTTTTTTCTCCTGCCAGTTCATATTCTCGGTGAGCAGCTTCTCGATCGCGTCGTCTACGTCTTTATTGTCTGCTTCGACTATCGTCCTCTTGATAGCCCCCTTTTTTAGCTCTTTCAGCGTCACTTCTGGCACGCACTCAAACTCTGCTTGCAAAGTGATGTCTTTATCCAACTCAATCTCGCTCAAATCTACCTTCGGGGTACCTGCTACTTGAATAGACTCCTTCTCTAAAGCTTCCTGAAATGTCTTATCCGCTATTTCCCCAGCGACCTCTTGGAGAATGGCATCACCATGTTGGGCTTTTATTATCGCAGGGGGAAACTTTCCTGGCCTAAATCCAGGCCCTCTGTGTCGTGCAGCAAGCTCCTTCAACCTTTTGTTAAAGGCGGCTTTGATTGCAATAGCCTCCATTGCGATACTCACCTTACATAGGAGACCTTCTCTACTAAACTTGTACGCATCTTGGGAAGATTCTTTTTGTGTCATTTCATATACTCCGAAAATTGATTACGAGAGGAGAGACTCGAACTCTCACAGGATAACCTACTGGAACCTAAATCCAGCGCGTCTACCAATTCCGCCACTCTCGCGTTTTCTAATCACGTTGCATCACAACGCGCCGATATAATACCAATAACGCAACTCTTTGTCAAACATCGCTTAGACCCCTGATGCAACCCTGAAAACGCTCAAAGAACTGCCTATTTAGCTACATCCACGTCTTATCTTAGCAGACTTACATCCAAAACCCACACCACTTGCTTGCCGTCTATTTATTATTTTTAGAACCACGTATTGCTATACATGTTCTCTTTATGTACTCTATACAGATACCTCAAAGATAAATCATTATGAAACATTTGCAAATAACCGCCTGGTTTTTCGTCATTACAAAAGACCTACTACCATCAAAAAATCATGACCAATATCAACTTCTAGCACTCCTTGGACAAAAAGATACTGTCATTCGCGACCAGTACCAACTGGACGCATCAAGTTTATATACATTAATTATCACAAAGCCTTATCATCAATTATTAGCACAATCGATTAAGACTGGCAGAGAAGTCTTTATTTCTGGCACACTTCCTATGTCAGAATCTACCAATAAGAAACGCTTTATCTACGTCCAGAAGATACACCTTCGCCAGCATCGCCACCT
>CAXGBK010000088.1:0-2253 GCA_964008345.1 uncultured Coxiella sp. | reverse complement strand
TTACCTTAAAATTCGTATCACAACTTTCTATGTTTTCACAAATCACCACTACGAGACAAGTGGCCATCATCTGGCTTCAAAACATGATAAAAACAGGGAAAATTTATTTCAGGATATATCTGCTTGAGTTATTATTTCGTCCGAAGTACTACGTATCTCCTATTAACAGTTCCGATGCGTCAACACCATAGAACCGATTACAAGACAACGCTAAGACTCCTAAGAAAAAGAAAGATCCGGTCGGAGAAAGTACGCCAAAAGCAAATTGGTTTTCTTTTTGGAAGCGAAAATGTATACAGCGGACAAGCACAACGTCAAATAGGCTATATAATCCTAGATCTATGACAAGGCCTTAATTAGTGCAAATATACTGTATCTTGTTGATTATAGATTTTCAGCACAGGTAAAAAGCCAACCTCAAGAATCACCTATTGGCGGAAGGTTCCTTGCTGTGTGCATGGTAACAGCAGATTGCAGACCAGATCTTAGCTGACGACGCTGAATATAACCACGAACCTTAGCTTGTATAAGACTAGCAGCAGAACGTTTATACTGAAAGCGACGTAATTGCTTTTGAATCATGAGAGACGCAAGGACTTTACACACACCGTACCCACAATTGGATGTACGTGCATATCGAAAAAGAAAGGATAAACTAAAAATAGGAAGCAATGATTTAATATGAGCGGCCTTGAATGGATAAGGAATTGTCCAGACTCTTGAATCCGGGGTTAAAAACCTTTTGCTTAATCCTGAATTACGAAGCAATGCAGCGGGATTAACAGAATCACCATATAACGCATATTGCTCAACCAGTAGATCCGTATTAACATCCAACTGTCGACCTGAACATACCGCATCGGCTTCAGCTCTAGAAGTTTCCCAACTAGCAGACAACCCAGATGAAACATACCTCGGCATACCAAAGCCCAGTTGACTAGCTTTGTTATAAAGATCCATAAAAGCTTGTTCACCCTTCTTAGTAAATCCAGCCAACACATACGCGCATGGCAAATAATAGGCAATCGCATCGGGCGCTATGTAACGTCTAAGATAATCTTGCAAAGCCTGAAAATAATTTATATCACCACGACTAGCAGCAAGACAAAAAACAATAATATCGGCATAAAATTTTTCATCTATCGCTTCATCATCAAAGCATGCTAGCCCGATAGCTGTATCATGCTGGCGACAAAGCGCAGCGATGCGAATCATACTCTGACGAGAACCGGTTCGTATTTGCTCATCATGCACAAACACCGGTCTGTTTTGTAAACACACTAATAACTTACGATCATATATTTCAACCAATTTAGGCCGACCAAGAATATAAGCAAAATCGCGCAAATTCCGCACACAAAATATTTTTGCAATAGCCTTTTGTGTTGGCTCTAAATCTGTATTTCTGATACGCTTTAAAAAAGCCCCCAGTAAATTATTTAACCATACATCTTCAATAACGAACGCGCCTGTACCTTCGACTAAACCTCCCAAATACGCAAGCAAAAAGCAAGCGGGTCCATACGCAATTATAGGATATTCAACTGAATACATACCGCTCATTAAAACGTTGCTAAGACAGGATACAGGGCTATACTCACCGCGCTGTGAAGCCAAATCTAAATACGAATTACGAAACACATCGCTGAATAAACTGTGTGAACTAGCACCAACATCAACCCTCCACGCATCATGGTTCGTAAGAGAAACATGATAACGCGCACACAACGAAAACAAGCCTTTAAGCTCTCGAACAACTGTAGCATCAGAAAAATACGAACCAGAATCAAACGCACACATTTGAGCATAAACCGCTTGTCTTATCCGCTTTTCTCGTAATTGAAAATAAAATATCGCCTGGCCATCATCTAACACGCGCTTACATGCGACCTTCACATGCAAAATAGAGCGGATATCGCAAAAGCCTAATATCTTCACATATTCGTCATGACCATTCGACTGTATAATAATTTTCATCAACATGTCTCTTTTATAATTAAGATAGTTATTGTACAGCAATGTCTAAAATTTGTCAAAAATCACCCCGTGCAATGCACCTACGTTAACATCCTCAGTCCATACTTCCAGTTGATTTATACTAATATTAAAAAAACATCATAAATAGCAGCACAATATTATAATACCGTCTATAAAACAGTACTCATTATCAAGGAACAACCATGGAAATCATCATTACCGCCGAACCTCGACATCAAACCAAAAGACACAACTGCAAAAGAATGCGTCAATCCG
>CAXGBK010000087.1:0-2207 GCA_964008345.1 uncultured Coxiella sp. | reverse complement strand
GGTTTATTACAAGGGACGATAAGTCTCTAAGCGTCTTTACATGCGTACCGCCACAAGGAGTGGGAGGAAATCCCAGAATACGACAAACCCTTAGAGTTTGGTAGGATGGATCTTGGAGGATTTTCGCTGCGTCATCTATGCTAGCTTCTTCAGTTTTTACGCTAGAGTTGCTTGAAATATGTGCGAATGCTTGTGATTGGACCTGTGTGATAAAATGATCTAGATCGCCAACGGTGCCATCAAATTCAATATAGGCTTCTCCAGGAAACTGATGGCCTTTGATCGCTTTTATCTCTGGATTTTCTCTCTCTACGATCGAAGCAATAAGATGTCCTGCCGTATGGTACTTGGAATTGAGTGTACGCCTTTCTCTATCAATGTTTATGGTTGCGTGGCCAGTATGATGAATTGGGATAGTGTTATCGATGGTATAATGTCTAACTTCCCCATGTACATGACGGACATCGAATATTGCATAACACGCCTTGGCTGTGTCGATGGTTCCTTGATCTGCTGGCTGCCCACCGCCTTGTGGATAAAATAGACTTCGATTTAGCACTAAATAGTGGCCTTTTGCATCACGGTTGACATGGGTTACTTGTGCTGTTGTTTGAAACATGTCTGGATGCTGTGTATACATAAGCTGTGTCATTAAAAAGTATCCTATCTCGATTGTATATGTAATTTTACATAGCAATCAATAGGATGAGTATTCATATTTTATCTTTAATACGAGATATATTCAAGTAAATATCCTGAAAATATCCTGATTTTATCATATAAAAGGGCATGGCTTTATCCCGTTGGTGCTAAAGCTTTTTTCCGACTTGTCAAGGCGGGCTCGAATCGGCATGAAAAAAGCAAGGCATTAGAACGAAAGCCATACGTTGGCAAGTGGTATGCCTATAGCATACACTCTATCAAAAAAAAGATTTTGATAGAGGAATACTAGATAGCTCCTGGACCGTAGATTCAAGAACGGGATACTTATAATTTGGGGATGGACGAATTGGAGGTTGGGGCTTAGGTGAAATTCTATAAGCTAGGCGCACTAATGGTAAGCTAATCATTGGTCCACCTACAAGGCTAATGGCCGAGAATGTCAGTTTCCATATCAGTTTCGTAGACTGCTTTAGAGACAACATAACGAGAGCGGCGATAGATAAGGTGGAAAAAGCAAAAAAAGCATTGCGAAAAAACTGATTAAAAGAATCATTTTGAGAGATAAATCTCTTATACTTTTGCATATATACAGAAGAAAGGTTGTAGTCTTCGCGCGCATCCTGTAAATGCCTTTCACACCGTCCACTTGCAAATTCATTTTCTGATATAAATTGGCTTATGACTTCATGGTTCAACGGATGACTAAAGTTCTCTAGATGTGTGCTTATGAAAGTGTCTTGTTTTAAGAATAAATACTCTGGGTAGTATTCTATTTGTGTGAGAATACAAGACAAGAATTTTTCATCACATAGCTCAGGCCTGTCTTGTTTTCTATGATTATCTTGACTGGTTAGGTATTCTTTGAGTATATCTCGTTTTAGTGCGTGCATAAAATCATCATATATGCTGGCTGTTGTATTGAAAAGTGATTGCCAGGTTGGCTGATCTTGTTGCCTGGATTGCTCTACCGCGATATGCATTCTTACAAGAAGCTCTACAGAGGCCCAGCAACAGTTTCCCGATTTTTGCGGAGGCATAGAATGGTAGTGTTTTTGTGTTGCATGAGGGGCTATGATTTCATCAAAAAGTTGGTAAAATCTTTCAACAGACGTAATAAGACAGGGTGCTTTAGTCAACAAGCTTTTAATATTTTTATGTGATGGATCGTCATGTACTTGGTAAATATATATTCCTGACTGATACTTAGGTGTGGTTTCATAATCTTGTTGTCCTTGGTTTCCGATAATGAGAAACGCAGATTTAGACTGTTGATGGACAAAGTAATAGGCCGCTAAAGCGTGTTGACCGTACGACAATTGCATAGCAAGATACTGATTACCTAAGTCGACTGTGGATCCTTCAAGTTGGCGTAACTTAGAAAGCGCATCATCTCTGCGAATCAATTGTAGATTACGCATGTGGGCGTGAAGAGATGGGGTTTTTTTTAGACGTGCATGAAAAAAATCCCGCACAACACGGGGATAGTAGCCTGAAAGATGCCTAGTATTAGCGCCTAAGAATTCATTTTTATAATTAAAATCAAG
>CAXGBK010000086.1:0-6698 GCA_964008345.1 uncultured Coxiella sp. | reverse complement strand
TTCTATGTATGCTAACCCACTTAGCCCTAGTGCAAACGATACGCGGTTTTTCAGTGATAAGGCTCGTTCTGGCCCAGTTTGCCCTCAGCCTCTTAGGGTGAGTGGTCCTGGTTCATACACGGGGGATGGAGCGATGACTCCTCCTGTTAGTTCAGTTCCAGCATCTTGGTGTCATGGGTCTCCTGGCGCGAGAATCCCAGTTGATGAGGGAGGTGATATGGGAGATGATGAACCTGATGGGACATTGAATCTTGCGAATATAGATACGTCTGGTTTGGGAAATTTGGCCAATTGGACTTATTATAGGTGAGTAAGATAAAAACCATTCCGCCTAGCTTTTTTCCCATTATAGCCTCGGGATCGCTGTTAGTATTGTGTTTGGGGTTAATACGATTGTTGCATGGTGATGATTCAGCTTGGGCTTATATTATGATCGGTATGTCTTCGCTTGTGGCTGTAACGGTTAGTTGGATGGTTACCGCTATTAACGATAGCCAAAATATAGCAAAAGGGCAGTTGAAATTAGTAGACGCGACATATAGATGGTCTATGTTTTGGTTTATTTTTTCAGAAGTATGGTTTTTTGCAGGGTTTTTTGCTGTTTTATGGTATGCTCGTTTTGTTTCGGTTCCTACTCTCGGAGGTGTTTTCGGGGACGATAGGTTGACGCACTATATCCTTTGGTCGGATTTTCAGCCGCAATGGCCACTTTTACAAAATCCTGATGCATCAAGATATTTGGGGCCATCTGGCGTTGTAAAACCTTGGGGCTTACCACTGATTAACACGGTTATTTTACTAACAAGTGGTATTACCATCACTATTGCGCACTGGGCCGTGATTAGTGAGAAGAAGTGGGCCGCTTTTTTTTGGCAAATGGTAACGGTTATGTTGGGATTTTGGTTTTTGTATTATCAGTACGTCGAATATATTGAGGCGTATAGTCATTTAGGGTTGCGTTTAGACTCAGGCATCTACGGTAGTGTTTTCTTTTTTTTAACCGGCTTTCATGGGCTGCATGTGTTTGTGGGTTCGCTTATGTTATTGGGGATAGCGTTACGAATTGCACGGGGCCATTTTACCGCTGATCGTCACTTAGGTTTTGAGATGGTGAGCTGGTATTGGCATTTTGTAGATGTTGTCTGGCTATTATTGTTTGTTTTGGTGTATTGGTTGTAAGGGTTGAGTGGCGTTTAATATGAAGTCATGCTGTCATAATAAAGGATCCCGGTCTTGGGGGCTTGAGTTGCCAAAAGCGTTTTGTATATGGTTGATGGGGTTTGGTTCCGATTTATTTTTGCCCCGTGTGAAATTCTTGGGTTCAG
The DNA here is from genome assembly GCA_964008345.1 of uncultured Coxiella sp. Lineage (GTDB taxonomy): Bacteria > Pseudomonadota > Gammaproteobacteria > Comchoanobacterales > Comchoanobacteraceae > CACBGS01. The sequence continues at coordinate 5,373 of CAXGBK010000086.1, read as the reverse complement.
GTTTGGTTATTTTTTGGAATATGCTCACCTTAGCGGTATTAGTTTCTGAGCGTCACCGTTATAACTTTATGGATTCTTTTAATGTTTTTATCCACGCATTACCGAAGATATTATGGTTATTACTGGCAGGGAAGGGGCTGTCTATGGTTTCTCCTTTTTTATCGGGTATTAGCTTACTAATAGGTGCTTGGTTTTTTTTGGTATCTGTATTAACCCACAATCGTTCTCGGAGTGATTTTTTTAAAAAAGCAAAAACCATGTCTCTTTTTCGGTTTGTGTTGCCGTGTATAACAATCGTACTATCGGTATGTTTTTCAGTTAATCGTTTGCTTCATTTGTTGGTAGTGGTTGCAAATGTAGGCACAACGCTTTGGTTAGTTAGGGTTAGAGATTCAAATTTTTCTAAGAAAAAAGTATCGTTAGATGTGTCTGTATCTTGGATGATAACCCTTTGGATGTCTTGGCTATATTCAACAGTGCTTATCTGTAAAGATATTTGCGGTTCTCGGGTGCCTGGTCTGTATTATTTGGCGGATGTTTGGAAGACGTTGGGTGTTGTTATTTTCAATCAGGATATGAAAATGCAGACGATGGATGTTGACGATATGCAAGGTGTAGATCATTGGCTTTCTGGGTTGCTGCCATGGATAGTCTCGTATGCTTGCTTGATGGCTTTGGTCCATGGCTATGCTTTCTCAATGGGGCTGAATGTTGGGCTTGAGATCTTGCTTTCGGTATCTGTTGTGGCCTGTCCTTGTGTGGTGACGTGTGTGGCACCACTATGTCAGCATGCTTTGATGCGTGGATTGAAAAGAGGAGAAGAAAAGAGCAGGCTAGTCCCTGAAATAAAACGGCGTTTAGCCCAGAATAAAGTGTTGGTGGGATCGTATTATATTATGTCACTTTTTCTATCTGGTGGTGGAAGTCTCTGGATATGGAGGAGATTTCTTCGTCCTTGGGAAGGGGCTTTAATGATGATTGGTACGCAATCGTTGATTATGATGAATACGGTTGTAAGACCTTACGTGCTTAATGATAGGCACAAGTCACGTGATTTATCGTCGCAATCGATCTTTGGTTCTTCAAAAAAGTCGGTATGCTGCCGTGTTTCGTCTGCGCAATACCCTGAGGCTAATCATCATGCAAAAAAGTGATGAGGGTGTATTTTGGTGGTTTTTTTCTAGAGGGATCGTGTTATTATTTTTAGATCATTGTATTACAAAAATAGTCTATATTACCGTATTATTGCTTGCATTAGCAGCTAATTTTTTTGCCATTCCTGATCGGTATTTTGATAGGTATCATTACTTATCTTATGCGTATGAGTGTTCGTATGTGACCCCATCAGATTGGTTGCGTGCAGAATTTTGGTATTGGTATCATCGTTCAGCGCTTGTAAAACCCGATTTGATTGTAGCGCATTATCGTGAAGATCTTTCTTGGCTTTCGGCTGTGTACGATCGAGTAGGAAAGATTTATTTGTATTGCAAAGATCCTAAATTTTGTGTAGCGAGTTTGCCAGATCGTTACCCATCAACAAAAGTTGAGATAGCTACTTTGCCAAATGTAGGGCGAGAGGCGCATACGTATTTGCATCATATTGTTAAGCATTATCACCATTTGCCCAAAGATATAGTCTTCACTATGGGTTCTATTTACGCAACTCCTGCTCGCTATATTAGTTTGCTAAAAGCGCTTAGTGTAGAGAATGCTCCCTGTCTGGACTTAACGACGATACAGCGCGATCGTTTATCATCTGTCACGATGGTTAATGAGAATAAAGTGACTTATAGGGCATCTTTGGGTAATAGTTTAGATCGTGCGCGTAGTAAGGTCTTCCCATCAGATATTAGGCCATTAGGGCGCTGGGTACAACATTTTTTTGGGATGGATTTGTCGCAAAAAACACCTTACTGTCCTCGAGTACATGGCGCAATTTTTTTGACAACAAAGAAGCGGATTAAGCGATACTCTCAGGCGGTTTATGCCGCAGTGCTTGCTGATCTTGCTAAATATCAGAATCCTGAAAGTGGCTTTTTTCTTGAGAGGCTATGGCCGGTATTATTATAATACGTTCGTTTTAGGACTTGGTTGCTGTGTTGCAATAGATTGTATAAATGCTTTGAGGGTGGTCGGTTTTGCGTTGCTGGGGAATGTTTTACGATCTATGTTATGGTCGCTTGATCCAAGATAGTTGCTCCGTGTATTATCATCTGGGTATAATGCTTCTTGGTAAGCTTTTAGGAATGGCAGTGCGACGCTAGCCATATAATGTCGGTATTCAAAGTCATCTTGAAGGCGATAGAATAAAAAGGCAGTCCAAAAAAATTTTTCTATGCGGACTGTTTGGCACCGCGTTAGGTATGGCTTGCTTGATGTAGGGTAGTCGTGAAGTAGTAGTAGTATTTTAAAGAGCTGGAAAAAGTTTTTTTTCAAAACGGCGCTCTTGCGAGCTTGATCGTAATGTCTCTGATTAAGATCGCTGAGCTTGAAGAGCCGCCCGCGGTAATGAGGAGAGGCTAGCCAATCCATCCCTATGGTTTGATGTGAGCGTATGTTGGCAGCGAATGAGATGTCGATTTCACGTTTACTGAGTTCAGTTTTAATTGTGCTAAGTCTGAGAATGGGCTCTTTGAATGGGTGCTTATGATCGCGCCAGCCTTCAGTTGCAAGGTAGTTGTCTTTTAGTGAGGGATCAATTTGGTATGGACAGGTTATTTGTTTTGCGGCTTCATTAATGTATCTTTGATTTTTTCTGACGATGGATTGGATAGATTGCGTGGATAGGTTGTTTATGGGGTGATCCGTGCTCTGTGCGCGGCGAGTGCTATTAGATCCGTGTGTTGTATGGTGACTGGGTACGGTTTTTTTAAATGAAAAGTAATTACTAAGTTTGCTCCAGATACGTTTAAGCCATGTGGTTAATTTTGTTAGGAGGTTCGTTGTTTTTTTTGCTAATGTCTTCATGTATACAGTCAATTTAGTATAAAGTATCATTATTTAACGATATCATCTAATGGGTTGTATGTACAGATCAACGATTTGTTTAGTATATGATTTTTTACGGTTGGCGATGGTGAGAGGCAAAAATTTTTACTAAATGGGCATACCCAGCATCGCTAATAGTAAATGATGGATGCGGTTAGATGAGCTGTATCATGAGAAGAAATGATGAAACGGACACATATCTCAAAGTGGCTTGACGTAAGGCTGTTATCCCGATGTCTTGTCGTATGCCGGGGGGGGCGTGTGTTTTGATTACGGTATGTGCTGTTGTAGGGTGTAAAAAAGTAGGCTGATGCATCAGAAGGCATTGCTTTAGATTCGGGTTCTGCTATCTATCTTAGCTTCTGATCCTGGTATTTTTTATTGCAATTTTGTGAGGATATGATGCAGTTTTTATTTGTTTAAGTTATTGATAATTATTTTTATTATGATTTTATTGCGCCTGCTTGCAAGGTTTTTGTAGTTGTTGGGCGTCTGGCTTAAAAGGATGTTTATGATTTAATGGTATGATAAGTATATATGCTTGATAAATATGGATAATATGCGAACCAGTAAACTTTAATAAGGGACTTAAGATGCATAATACTAATGAAAACCAAATTGACCAGGATGTAGACGCTAACGAGGATGATCGTCCTCAGACACCAACGCGTAGACCTAATGTAGGTATCCGATCTAGAGTTGTTACTGCGCCAAGACGTGGGCTAATGCCTACATCAATATGGTCTCAGTCAGAGCTGGATGGCGACGAAATAACGTCTGAAAACACCGATGATGATGCTAACGATGTGTCATCTGTAGAGGGAATTGCGATGGAAACCGACTCTGAGGAGGAAGACGAACTAGATTTTGTGGCAATGGAAGAAGATGACGATCCTAGATTTACGCGAAACTTTCCTAGATAGAATGTAGCTTGTGTAAATTCTTCGTGGATTTAAAACCAAGATTATCTGTGTCATAGAGATGAACTTTACACATGGATCAAAAGCTGTCGACCGTTTTGTGCGGTTCGGCAGCTTTTTTATAGGGTGCTCTTTTGATATAGCTGAGTAGCACTTAATCTCGGTTTTATCGATTATCTGATGATGGATTAAACTTTATTTGCTCTAATTGATAAATGGCACTGGGGTTGGATGGATAAGAAAAATTGTAAGGTGGGTAATACAACACCCGTATTTAAAATAGCTCTATGTATAAAAACAATCATTATGATTAACCTATTTATGATGTTCTTTTACTAAAAAAGGGTTGTTTTTCGCAATTAAGCTCTCGATATGATGACTATTAGTTCAAATAGCAGGACTTGCAGGAGATTACTTATAGCCTTGTACTGGGTTGTTTATCTGGCTGATAGCGTCAATAAATATAGATTGGGATAATTTTTTAGCTGTATTCTGGTCGATCAAGGAAGCGTTTGTGCCTATTTATGAGTATAAAATCGTGTAACAAGCCTAAAATATGGATTTTTTTTCTTTTGTAACATAAATGGATATGTGGGTAATCTGTTGAAATGGGTGTTGAGAAGGGCTGGTTTTTTTCTGAAGTATAATGGATGCAATGGTGTATCTACTTCGGCGTGTATCCCAGTTAGTTAGGGAGTTATTAAGAATTATTTGTTTTTTGGAGCATGCCTATATCAGTACAGCATTGATTATATTGTTTTTTTCTTGATTCTTGTGATAGAGGCCGCGCTGATTATCTCAATAAATAAAATATTGTAAAATAAATAGCTCAGCGTGTTGACATGTTCATAATCCGTTTATATAATAGGCAACCTAGATGTTGATAAAGCACTGTTACACAGGCCGACACAAAATCTAGTTGTTCTTTAAAAAAAGTGAAAATTGATACAATTTGTGTGGGCGCTTAGTGATTTCTAGTAGTCGAGATAAATAGTAATTTATTACTATAACAGTTCTGTGGCAGCTGTTAATGCCACAACCAAATTCTAATTGAAGAGTTTGATCCTGGCTCAGATTGAACGCTGGCGGTATGCTTAACACATGCAAGTCGAACGGCAGCATGCTTTATCTTCGGATAGAGTGATGGCGAGTGGCGGACGGGTGAGTAACACGTAGGTATCTGCCTTATAGTGGGGGACAACTTGGGGAAACTCGAGCTAATACCGCATATTCTCTAAGGAGGAAAGCTGGGGACCGTAAGGCCTGGCGCTATAAGATGAGCCTGCGGCAGATTAGCTAGTTGGTGGGGTAATGGCCTACCAAGGCGACGATCTGTAGCTGGTCTGAGAGGATGATCAGCCACACTGGGACTGAGACACGGCCCAGACTCCTACGGGAGGCAGCAGTGGGGAATATTGCGCAATGGGCGAAAGCCTGACGCAGCCATGCCGCGTGTGTGAAGAAG
>CAXGBK010000085.1:0-15947 GCA_964008345.1 uncultured Coxiella sp. | reverse complement strand
CACCTCCCATACTATGAAGAAGACATGTATAACCCCATTGAGTTAGATAATGAGAACTATTACCTAAGGCCTATGAATTGCCCGCATCATCACATGATATACAAAGCATCCATGCGATCATATCGCGATCTTCCTTTGCGTTATACCGAGTGGGGACAAGTATACCGCTATGAGAAGTCTGGCGCCCTAAACGGTTTAATGCGCGTTCGCGGCTTGTGTATTAACGATGCACATATTTATTGTCGCTACGATCAGGTTAAAGAGGAATTTAAAAAAGTTATGCAAATGCATGCAACTTTTTACCAGATTTTTGATATCCACGACTTTAGTATGGTTCTAGCCTTACCTGATTATGACAAAAAAGACAAATACAGCGATGATAAAGAAAACTGGGAAATGACCGCCACTAAAATCCGAGAAGCCATGGATGAATTAGGCTTTCCTTACCATGAAGAGGAGGGCGAGGCGGCTTTTTACGGCCCTAAAATTGATTTCACGATTAAGAGCGCTCTTGGTACAACTTACACCATTTCTACCTGTCAACTTGATTTCATGGCTCCTAAGCGTTTTGATTTACATTACCGCGGAGAATCCGGCGAAAATGAGCCTTGTTTGGTTATCCATCGAGCGCCACTCGGCACGCACGAACGTTTTATTGCCTTTTTGTTGGAGCATTATGGTGGCGCGCTTCCAACATGGATTGCCCCTGTACAAGCCATGTTAATCCCTATTGCTGATAGGCATCTTGCGTATACTCAGTCTATTTATCATCGCTTATTTAGCGCACCTATTGCAACTGCTACCGGCGGTCTTCGTGTTGAGATAGATGCTTCTCACGAACGTATGCAAAAAAAGATACGCAGTGCCCAAGTAAAAAAGATACCCTACATGCTGGTTATTGGCGACAAGGAAGTTGAACAAGAAACCATTTCCGTGCGACACCGATCCGGTGAAAATCTAGGTCCGATGCACATTGATGAACTTATAGAGCGGATAAAGCATGAGGTTACATCCAGAGCCGACCAACCTAAGGAGACATCATGACCCAGAAGCAAAACCCTTCTTTTGAAGACTCTATACAAAAACTTGAGCATATTGTTAAAGAGCTAGAGGGCGGGAAGCTCACACTTGAAGACGCCCTTAGCCAATATGAAGAAGGCGTAAAACTCTCAAAATCTTGCCAACAGCTTCTAGCTGATGCCGAACAGAAGATCACGATTCTAACAGAACAGTTCTCTAATCCAACCACAGAGAAAACCGAAGGTAGCAGCGAATAGATGCACGCGACTTCCCTGTCAAAGCTTGAAGAAAGAAAACAAGCCTTCGACAGCGTTTTGCGCGAAGATCTCTTATGTTTTGAAGAGCATTATGGTCTAATCGATGCGATACGCTATATACTTTTTCAGTCAAGCAAACGTTTACGGCCATTATTGGTCTATGCGATCGGCGAACTTTTTAAAGTGCCTGATGAAAAACTACACCCCATAGCCTGCAGTATTGAGTATCTTCATAACTACTCCCTTGCGCATGATGACCTGCCTGGCATGGATAATGATATGTATCGTCGCGGCCTGCCTACCACCCATATTCATTACGATCACGCAACCGCTATTTTGGTCGGAGACGCCCTTCAAAGCATGGCTTTTGAAAGAATACTACAGCATGATATCTTCAGCTCGCATGAAAAGACCGTTATCCTAAAAATCTTGTGTCGCGAGACAGGCGTCCATGGGATGATTAAAGGCCAATATCTTGATTGGCAGAGACAAAATAAGCATCCCCTCTCTCCTCATTATCTTGGACTGATTGACCATCTGAAAACCGGGGGCTTATTTCGATGCGCTGGGGACATGGTCTTATCGCTTGTACCAACATGTGATAGCACAACGATCCAAGTCATACGTGAAGTAAACGCACTACTAGGTGTTGCTTATCAATACCACGACGACCACATTGATGGAGACACCTATATTTGCCATGATGATTGTCGCGCTTTTTTTTCCGACCCAATCCCCCATTTTTCGCATGCTAAAGACAAAGCTATTTGGCTCTACAACTGCAGCCTTGATAAATTATCTTCCGTGAGCAACAAACCATGCTTGCTGCAAGACATCATCAAACAGCTCGTTTCATCTTTGGATTCTATTACAATCCAGTAGTGCCAGACCAGAGGTAGTTTGTGAACGCCTTACCAAATCGTTGTTCAACCTCCATTTTTCCTTTCGCACGCGCATCCAATGCGTGAGCACCATGTTTATTCACAGGACCCATGCCAGCTATTCTACTCGCCGTCTTCTTTCCGAATAGATTTTCAACGTATGCACGTCCCGCCCCATTTGTATTCTTTTCGGGACGTGCTAACTTCTCTGAATCGCCCTGACTGCCATTTAAACTTGTATCTTTATTTTGACTTGTAACACCCTCTTTTTCTTTTTTCTTATCCACCGATGTTTGCCCAACGCGACTTGTATGTTTATGTTGTGGAAGTGCATCAGCTTTCGAATCTTGCGTAACAAAAAAGCTATAAAAATTCACAGAATTTATTCCCCCTGCAGGCATATTGTCTTGACCGCTATCTATTTGCACCTTAGATTTTTTACTTTTTGTGTGCTCTTCACCGGTTTTTTCTACTGATAGTGGATTGTTATTCTGTGCACGCTCTGTTTTACTCTTTTCGTTCACCTGCTCTGACACGGGTGATAGACTATCCTCCTGAGCCAAAGTTTGTTTAGTTTTTGAACGAACTGTACAAACACTAGCTACAAACCGATACAACCTATCATGTGCACGGTAAAGTAGACCTTGCAGGCTCATCAATATGTTGCAAGTTTTTGCTAATATCCTACTTGGCTTTAACAAATTATGACTAACACGTATCTTTACATAGCAGCACAGTGTATATGCTAGCATCAAGGCATCTCTAGTGAGACCTATTACCGACTCCCCAAATCGAAGCATTGTATACACAAGCAAAGGCCCCCAGATTATTCCGCTAGCATGCAGTGTCCAAATTGGGATAACGTCGTGCACAATACCTTTTAAAACGGCTATGACAACCCCTAGAGGGACGCATAGTATCGCTAAGGTTTTTAATAAACCAGTTAGGTTTTTTTCAAATGCTTGTATTAGCTTAACCCAAAATAATTTTAAGTAATTCATATGGGCAGAACTTGATTCAGATAACATGCTACTAGCAAATGACCCTACTAATTTTATGAGGAGATATTGCCCGATAAACTTTGGCATACCTAATAGTGTATGTCCCACCATACTTATACTGTGTGCAACGTATTTCCCGACCACTTCTCCTGCGGCATCGACTCCAATAGCAAACCCAGAAAACAACGCCACACTAAAATACAGTGCCGTAAAACCTGCATAACAACCCAGCGCTGCATAGCCTAGCACTGCCTCAAAAGAATAGCCTGAAAATCGATGGTGAATCGATTTAAGTGGCTTATGCAACGCCGCACCAACTGGTCCCAATGCACTATCATGTATTGGCTCTTTGTATTGTTCTATGGTCATTTGTTTCATTGTAGTAATCCTCTTTTATATTCCTAAGAAAGATCCTAGATGTCTCGCTACACTTTGTCAATACATGCTGCTTATAATATATAAAACCGATTAAAATCATGTTATCGATTTTGAATTGATGGCCATCGAACTAGCACGGCCTTATATGCAAGGCCACACTGACCAAAATATAAATGGGGATTCCTCTTCTACAGCATATAATGGCGTGCGATCATTGCCGCCTACTCTGTGTCTTTGGTTGACGCAACTTTTTGTAACTGATACAGTTTGACTTCTATAAACCCAAGGTGCCTGCTTGTCTTTATCTTTTCCAGACCTACCCTATGAAGCCATTATGCTACAAGGCCAGGACATTAACATCTTCCTGCAAGGACAGATAACTACCGACGTCCAACTTTGTACAGATTGTCAATTTGTACCAGGCTATTTTTGCCAGCATACAGGCAAAGTTCTGGCAAACGCCTATGCGTTTATCTATAATGCCGATTCTGCTATTTTGCTGTGCCATAAATCCGTCTCAAGCACATTGCTTGCGCATCTAAAACCTTACGCAGCGTTATCCAGAGTTAGCATGAGCATACAAACCGATGTGTGCTATGGCCTGATTCATGAGCATCAAGCGCCCCATGCATCTAAACCCTATCATTATGTTAGGCAAGATCAGTGTACCCATGCAATGATTAGCCACACCACCTCTCTTATCTTTGGCCCCCATCACGCCGTTAAAACTTGGTTTGCAAAAAACCAACACACCAACATTGCTCATACCGACCTTTGGTATTACACCTTGATGCAAGAGGCCTTTAGCTTGCTATCCTCTGAGTCCGCAAACCTCTTCACACCCAACATGTTATCGGATGTACCCTCTCTAGCTGTATCCCTTAGTAAGGGCTGCTATAATGGCCAAGAAATTATTGCACGCACGCACCACTTAGGCAAACCTAAAAGAAAGCGTCAACTTTTCACATGCACAAGTTTTTCAGCACACATCCCAACTGGTTCCCAAATCACCCTACTAGACCGCGGCCAAATACAAGCTCATGTTTTAGTAAGCGCTATGCACTCTCAAAGTCAAACCCTCTGGCTTGATTTGGTTGCCCCTATCACCCAAGGCCCACAGTCCTTTTTGTTCTCCCCGCCAAAAACACCTGAAAACGTCATTTCTTTCACGGCAGAACCTTTCAACGGTTAATCTTGCTTATTTCTCATCAACGGAAATAAAATCACATCGCGGATAGATGGGGCATCGGTGAGTAGCATAACCAATCGATCAATGCCAAGCCCAACACCACCTGCTGGAGGCATGGCGTACTCTAGTGCATAAATATAATCGTGGTCATAATCCATTGCCTCTTCATCTCCCATGTTCTTCTGATCGGTTTGCATCGCAAAACGTTTTGCTTGATCTTCGGGATCATTCAATTCGGAAAAACCATTGGCAATCTCTTTCCCGGCAATAAATAGCTCAAATCTATCTGTCACTTCAGGATTCTCATCGGATGCTCTTGCTAATGGGGAAACAACGGTTGGATAATGCGTCACAAAACAAGGATCTGTTATATTCTCTTCCACCAACGCTTCAAATAAAGCAAGCTGCATAACCCCTATCGAAGTATCTTTTGCATAATCGATATCATGTTTATCGCAGAGCTCTTTAATACGATCCAATGACGTTAGCTGAGCCGTTTCTATTCCTTTTGTATAGCTTACAATTGCTTCTACCATGGTCAACCTCTTGATTGGTTTATTAAAGTCAATCTCAAGTCCCTGATAGGTTAATATACCATCTGGGTGAATGGCTCTAACAATTTGCCGCAAAATGCGCTCTGTTAGATCTATCATAACCTTGTAATCGGCATAGGCCTGATAGTACTCGACCATGGTAAACTCTGGGTTATGCTTGGTAGAAACCCCCTCATTTCTGAAGTTTCTATTGATCTCAAACACTCTATCCATCCCGCCAACAACTAACCTCTTTAGATACAGTTCAGGCGCTACTCGTAGATACAAAGACATATCCAGTGCGTTATGATGGGTTGTGAAAGGCTTGGCGTTGGCGCCACTTGCCAAAGGGTGCATCATCGGCGTCTCAACCTCTACATAGCGTTCTGCCTGGAGACTGGATCTTAAAACCTCTATAGCCTTGGCTCTTAATAAAAACCGATTACGAGACGCCTGATTAACCATAATATCGATGTATCGTTGCCTGTAGCAGGTTTCAATATCGCTTAAGCCATGAAACTTATCGGGTAGTGGATGCAGCGCTTTGCTCATCAACGTTACCTTTTTTGCATACACACTTAGCTCCCCTTTCTGCGTCTTAAAAACTTTTCCTTTTACGTGCAAAATATCCCCCAAATCCATGTTTGAGAAGGCATCATATTGCGCTTGTGTAACATCTTGGCTGCGCACATAAACTTGTATTTGCCCTGTCATATCTTGTATATTGAAAAAACTGGCTTTTCCCATCGCTCTTCTGGTCATCATCCTGCCCGCTATTTCAACCTCCACAGCGATATCTTCTAGCTCAGACTTCTCCATGCTCTCATATTGATCGTGTATGTCCTGGTTGAAAGTACTTGGTGCACAATGATTTGGATAATTAAACCCATCACTACGTAGTAGCTTGAGCTTTTCTTTTCTCTGTTGCACCTGGTCCCTTTTTTCATGCTCATCCGTCATAACTACGCCTCCTTTGTGATCCCAACCCCTTCTTTGAGGCTTGCCTTAATAAAATTGTCTAAATCGCCATCTAAAACCGCTTGGGTATTTCCCGATTCAAATCCTGTTCTTAAATCCTTTATCCTTGATTGATCTAAGACGTATGATCGAATTTGCCGACCCCAAGTAATATCGTCTTTTGCTTTTGCTTGGGCTTTTTGCTTACTTTGCTGTTCTCTGAGTAGGTATTCGTAAAGCTTTGCCCTAAGTTGCTCCACAGCTCGCGCTTTATTTTGATGTTGTGAACGTTCTGACTGACACTGGACAACTATTTGTGAGGGTAGATGTGTTATTCGAACCGCTGAGTCGGTTGTGTTTACATGCTGCCCACCAGCCCCACTCGAACGATACGTATCGATTCGACAGTCTTGCATATTTAAATCCACTTCAATCGACTCATCGATCTCCGGTGTCACGTAGATCGAACTAAAAGATGTATGCCGCCGATTTCCGCTATCAAATGGAGATTTTCTAACAAGCCTGTGTATCCCCGACTCGGTTCTGAGCCATCCAAAGGCATGCTCGCCTTCTATCTTAAAGCTCGCGCCTTTGATTCCGGCAACATCGCCTGGTGTCCAATCTAGCACGGTTACTTTAAACGCTTTATCTTCGGCCCATCGGGTATACATCCTCGCTAACATCTCCGCCCAATCTTGTGCTTCCGTCCCACCTGAACCAGACTGAATTTCTAAAAAAGCATTGTTATGGTCCATTGGCTGTGAGAACATTCTTTCAAAATCGTAATCTTTAACATCTTGCTCAAGCTTTGTAATATCTTGACAAGTAGCCTGTATGAGTTCCACATCGTTTTCTTGATGCGCTAGCTCCCATATTTCAGCCAGATCTTGGCATCGGACCTGTAAATCATCCATTCTGGCTACTTTTTTTTCGATTTCGTTGGCCTTCTTCCCAATCTTTTTACTCTTTTCAGCATCTTGCCAAACTTCTTGATCTTCTAGTTGGGTTCGGTACACCTCTAGGTCTTTCTTTAGCCCATCGTAGTCAAAGAGACCTCCGAAGCATACTGAGCGTGTCTGCTAAATTTTGGAGAAGCGTTTTGCCTGACTGCATCTCAAATAATTCCATTATCATACCTCATACTATCAAACAGCATATTAATATATACCCTCCTATTTTTCAAGCAAAGTCCCTGCATCGCTATTACATTCTTCATGGTATAATCTTGCACACTGTGCAACTCGAAGATACACCCTATCAGGATCTAACTCCTTCTCAAAAACCGCATCGGGCAGTTCGACGCCATAACGCTCCTTTGCGTAGAGCGCAAAATCTTGGGTTGCCCCACGCCCTAACAATGCTTTAACAGCCGCTTGGTCTCCTGCCTGGATAGCACCTTTTACCATAAAGTCTAGCGCGCCCTGCCTGACTCTTAATGTGCTTCCTTTGAGTGCATTAAATATATTATCAGCAAACGCTGAACGGCCATAATACATGGCGCGCTCAAGAATATGATTCTGACTCACCTCACACAACCCTATGATATGTAGTAAGTAATCTATGGCATTTGCTTGTAGAGATTTATCTATGAGAACATGCATTTTAACTTGATACGTTTCACGCACCTTTTCTGCGTATTCATATTCTCCTTGCCCAATGGCATAACAGGCTACATTTTGTGCAGATAACTTTCCGTTTTTCAACAACCTATCTATATCCTCAAAGCGGCTAAGCTCCATCGCAACCTCTAAGATCTTAGCATAATCCAATGCGTATCGTAGAGAGAATACAACCTCATTTACATAATCATCCGAACCGCTTCTCATGGCATCTTCTACCAAAACATCAGGGTCCGCGCCGATATCTAAACACTCTTTTACCGTACTCATTTTACCCTGTAACATAGCAGCACGTGCAATTTCGTTGAGATTAGCAGAGGATTTTTTTCGCAAGCTATAAGCATAGGCTTTATCCCCACCGATCATTGCCCCAAACGCAACCCAATCTGGGTTAACATGGTATTGCGTGCTTAAAAAATCGATGAATTTTTTAAAGCCATATTCTGCTGACGTTTTAACTAAAATCTCGAGATTTGCAGGATCCTGTGCTAGTAGAAAACGCGCGTAGGCGTGATGACCACCCCTGGCTGCCCCCGATATTGCCACAGAAAACTTCACGCCCATTCGACATCTAAGCTCCTCTACGGCATTGTGATGCCCTCCTCGAGCGGCTTGATAGACAATGTTTTCTATGTCGGCCCCGTAACTTTGATGCAATAGCTCTGCGTACTCCAATCTTCCACCTAGTGCCGCTGCACCTGCGATAATGTCGATGTTTACGTACTGCTCTTTACGTATCGACTCAACATAGGCATACCATCCGCCTACAGCTGCCCCTTCTAGCACCCTTAGCTGCGACGACACACTATCTTTCATAAATCTTTTTGCGTAATCAAAATACCCAGATTGCGCAGCTTGCATGGCTAACCATTCTTCTTCTACCAAATCCTCGGACTGTAGTAGTTGATTGGCATAATCTAGATGCCCGCCTCTAATGGCAGCACCGGCTAGCTGATTGGCATTTAATGCATAACGTTTGCGCAGACTTTCCGCAAACGCTAGTCCGCCTCTCTGAGCATGCCCAGCTACAATATCCGACAGGCTACTTTTTGGAATTCCATGCCGTAGCAACGTACTTAGTTCTTTTTTATTAAGGCTGTAACCTATAAAATGCCCTAGCGTGTCTTCTATAAAAGTTGTTTTCATACTCACGTTTCCAGCCTCTAGTAGATTTTTCATGCTATGAAAGTCTTCTTGTTTTGCTGCTTGGACAATATCTTTGACGGCTACATCGTGGGTGAAGTGCTCCATATCGAAGCGCTCTGAACGCATTCCCTCAGATAAAACGTTGAAGGCCTTAGACCCTAAACGTTTTGAAAATTTTAGAGATGTGTCAAGCCATTGCTTTATCATACCGGTTTAACCTTAGCCACTTATTGCATTCTAACAAAACCCCGGGAAACTGACAAGAATTGAAATCGCTACGCAGTTGTCACTTAAGCGGTATGACGCGCTGAGCGATAGATACTTTAACTTGAAGTGGGTCGTGTGCGATTCGAACGCACGACCAGCGGGTTAAAAGCCCGATGCTCTACCGACTGAGCTAACGACCCAATGTAATTGAAGTCATATTATATCCAAAGAAACACATCATTGCAACACAAAAAACAAATATATGTTACCTATGACGACGTAATCGCTTGCTTTTTTTAAAAAAATCGCCTATGGTGATAGCATGTACTTGAAAATAACTTTTCGACAGTCTTTTATGATTTGGTATGGCTTGCTCTGGCGAGTGACTTTTTACTTCTTTTTCTTTGCGTTTTTTTTCCACTACTTTAACGCCTTAAAGTTTGACAACAACCAGCTTATCTTCCAAGAAACCGTCTTGTCAAACTCTCCACTTTTTATCGATTATATTGCGCGTCCCCTGCATAACATGATAATCATATTCTTGCTGCCACTGCTCTTTGCTGGGCAAATCCTTATTCTGCAACGCTTCTTCCACAGGAGGGATATTCAACAGCTTTTTTACCAGGAAACTAAGATCGCGGCTACTGCATCAAGTGTGGGCGAGTTGCCAAGCTCTACCAACACCAAAAGCCCTTCCTCGTTCTTTGCACTCCCTAGAATTTGGGTTCAGCTCTTACAGACTTCTTAACGAGCATAGCTATAGCTTGTGTAGCATCATCTCGGTACGCACCATACTTCAACTTATCGAAAAACTTCAGTGCTTGATGATCACTGCCCATCGCTAAATACATACTGGCCAACCAAAATAATACTTTTTCAGCATAAGGCCCTACATCTATTGCATCTAAAAATTTATGACTAAGCGCAATGGCCACGTCGAAATGCCCTAGGTATATTTGCTCTACGATACAGTTATAAAGGTCATCTGCGTAAACACCATAATACCTTGGTAGCAGGAGACTGGATTCGTCATGGCTGGGCTCCGATCGATCATATAGCTTCATATCGTTTGAAAGACGCTCTATTTCGATATCATGAGGATGTAGTCGCGGCTTATCAGTATCGGCGAAAGCTACTGCAGGGACAACAAAAATCATCCATGTAAATAAATAAACGCACAAATCTTAGTAGCTGATTTCTGCCCTTCTATTTTTCGCCCAATCGGCCATTGTATGCCCTCCAGCCACAGGCTTCTCTTTCCCGTAACTAACTAGGATAATAGAATCTTCGGGCACCCCTAGCAACCTGAGATATCTTCCAACAGACTGCGCACGCTTGAAGCCTAGCGCAATATTGTACTCAGCCCCGCCTAACTCGCAAGTATAGCCCTCTACACGTACCACTCGATTTTTCTTGATAGCATGCTGCGCCAATGCCTGTAAGTAAATTTTATCTTGCTTTCCCAACTCGTCTTTGTCCAGACCAAACTGTAGGGTCTTGTGGCCTGATAACTGTTTTTCAATGCCTTGAGCATAGCGCTTCATTTCACTTGCTGGAAAAGTCATTGCCGCTGCGTACTTTTTCCCACTAGGCTTTTTTCCTGAAGACTCTGGGTTCCCACATCCAACTAGCATGAGCGGTAGGGTTATTAGCATTAAGCTTCGGATTACATTCTTTCTATCCATCATTTTACTATCCCAACAAATAATACTAAGGTAATATAGTTTATCTGTGATTGCAAGCTCGTTATTCGCCCGGATACCACGCTGGGTACTTGTAATGTAGGCCTTTTTGTTTTACTTGATAGAAAAAACTCCTATCTATGCTCATGATACTTAATGCACTATTAGAACCCCGCCTGTTGGAATATACCAAAAATTGGCCCTTTTGTGATAATCTAGGCGTATCATCTAGAATCCCGCTACCTAGCCATAATAAATTTTGCTCTTTAAAATCCATGATAACAGCCTGCAACTTACTATCAATGCGGGTTAAGTATGCCATATACCGATTATCAGAACTGATAGACGGGCTAACATTGTAGAATCCTACAGCTGTTAACCTACGCAAGGCTTTGCTTTGTATGTTCACTCGATAAATCTGAGGCCCCCCGTGCCGACTGCTTGTAAAAACGATGTGCTTACCATCTTTTTGCCATACTGGATCTGTCTGTATGGCAGAGTCTTCGTATAGCCCCCTCTTTGTGCCAGACTTTATGTCATATATAAAAATCTTCGCCTGACCATGCGGGCTTAAAACCATTGCAATTTTTTTACCGTCTGGGGAAAAAGATGGCGCTGAATTGAGACCGAGTTCAGATGATATAATGCGTCTTTGCCCTGATTGCAGATTTTGCATAAAAATCTTCGAGACCCCTGACTCGTATGAGACATACACAAGCTGCTGGCCATCAGGAGAAAAGCTCGGCGATGTTATCGGCTCATGAGACTGGACCAATGTTTGCGCCCCCATCCCGTCGTAATCTGCTAGCATGAGCTTGTATAAGCGCTTCCCATCTTTGGCTTTTCGCTCAGTCACAAATGCCAACTTCCTGGTATAAATACTTGGCTCTCCAAGTATATGCTGGTAAACCTTATCTGCAAAGAAATGTCCTAGCGACCTACTTTGATCGATTTGCTTATGTACACAGATTGTTTTACCTTGCTGAAAGGACTGCTGTGGAATGGCAATATTTAAACATATTTGATCTTGTTGTGTATGCATTGCCAGCTTATACTCGGCGTCCTCGTGTTTTTTCTTCAGGCCTATTTTATTGGTATGACTTAGATCTTTGCTCATAATCCCCAATATCTCTTTTTCCTGGCTGTTTGTTCCGCCGCTTTCAACCCTTATTGAGATAGCGCTTGTACTTGCACTTGTGAGCTCAAGATTGAGAACCCCAAAAGCATTCAGGACACCCAGCCCTCCGATCATGAATACGACCACACATCCTAAATACTGCTTCATCTTACAACCCTCTATCGCTATATTTACGCTTTCTAAAATGTCTTTTAGCTGCTGATACCGTGCTAGTTCTTGCCTAAACTTTTCTATGAGAATAGCAAACCTCTGACATTATAACCTTTAAATAAAAGTGGATACAACTGTACAACTTTTTCTAGTAGGTATATATTAGATTTGAGTCGTGGCACATACAATACTGAAAGACATGTCAAAAACGCAAAAACCCACAAAACTATCTACTGAATTCAAAATTCTTTTGGCATACACAATCCGCCTACTTGGTGAAAATACCGTTCTTAGTACTGTTATCACTTCTTCTTATTGGGCTGAATCTCATATCAATTATTTATTTTTATACCCATGTTTACAAACCATTCTTAGCTTGTTGTGTCTATCGTATCATCATCTCCAAACACCGATATCGTCTAGCCATGTTAGTATTCTCACGCCCTTGCGTCTTTACCATAGAATCTATTGGCATAGTAAGCTGCCACCTTCTTGTCGAAAAAACCTCTTCCCCGACCCAGGAACAAAGTCCGCATCTATCATTGGGTTCTCGCTCTTGATGGCAGCTTGTTTTATGCAAAATTGCCTATCTTCCAATCCATTCTTGGCGATTTTTACACTATCTGTATGCTGGACGAAATGGGTTAGACAAAACCTGTATACAAACCTTCCTTCTTTACTTCGCCACAAGCCAACCCCGGTATTGGCATACGCAAAACCAGGTTCTGAGCAAGCAAATACCATACACAAAAAACACCCAACACCTTCGTATGGTAGTACGCAAACAGCTTCTTTGCAAAATCTAAATGGCGGTGGATAAAATATGCCATTTGCTAAGATTTTAATTTACAGTTTTTTTGCGCTATGATAAGAAATCTTTGGAAAGGCGATAACAGAAGATATGACCACCACGAAATTTTTACCACTGACATTGGTATCTCGAAAAGATAGCCCTAAAGTAAAAAGCAGTCTTAACGCTCTAATGGATCTGCTTAACCAAAAAAACATCCCTTTTCAAATTGAGGCAAAATCCGCTCAGCTTTTTGATATCGACCAAACCAATACTGTTGATATAGAAACGGTCCAGTCTGGATTGTTTATCAGTGTGGGCGGAGATGGCAGTATGCTGAGACTGGCTGAACACGCTGGCAATAACGATATCCCCATTCTTGGTGTTAACTGCGGAAATGTTGGATTCCTCACCGATATCACCATTGATAATATGCACCAAATTATCGATATACTTAATGGATCGTATGGATTCGAATCTAGGAGTATGCTGTCTGCAACTTGGAAACACGCCGACGAAACCCCTCGCCAAACGGCCGCTTTAAACGAAATCACACTTAGCTCGAGAAGGCCTGCGCGCTTAATTCGGTACCGAGTTGCTATCAATGACCGCGTCATTGCGCACCATCATGCAGATGGACTGATTGTGGCTACACCGACCGGCTCAACCGCCTATGCGCTTTCAGCAGGAGGCCCTCTGTTAACACCTTCTCTTGCATGTTTGCTCGTCCTGCCTGTTTGCTCACATAAACTTAGTAGTCGACCCATCATCATCCCCGATCACGATAAAGTAAGCGTGATGCTAGAAGATCATGAACAGGACTGTATGCTATCTTTTGATGGACATACGTCAAATCTATTACCCCCCGGAAGCACGGTCACAATCTTTCAACACCCTAAAAAAGTTAGGCTACTGCACCCCGTCAATTATGACTACTTCGAGACTCTTAAAAAGAAACTACACTGGGAAACAAACCACTATGATACGGAATATTAGCATAAAAAACTTCGGACTCTTTCCTGAAATATCTCTGAATATCCAACCAGGACTAACCATCGTAACAGGCGAGACAGGGGCAGGGAAATCCATGCTATTTAAAGCACTGCTTTTTTTATCCGGCGACAAACCTGCACCGGAACATGCCGATAAAACAAAACCCGTTATAGTATCTTGCCAA
Source organism: uncultured Coxiella sp. (assembly GCA_964008345.1). GTDB lineage: Bacteria > Pseudomonadota > Gammaproteobacteria > Comchoanobacterales > Comchoanobacteraceae > CACBGS01. The sequence continues at coordinate 1,822 of CAXGBK010000085.1, read as the reverse complement.
ATAGACGCCAACTATTTCCCGCATATTCTATCCATACTTGACCCCAAAATAACAAACAAAATTGCGTCGTTCTCTGGAGATAGTATCTCAGTCGAGAGGTCTTTTATGTCTGGACGTAGTAAAGCTAAAATCTTTGACACGTCCATTAGCCTCGCCCAGTTAAAAACCATCATAGACCCTTTACTACAAGTCAATCAACAGCACCAACACCTGAAAATAACCCAAGAATCTACACAAAGACAATACCTTGATCAATTTGGGCAGCACGCGGATTACTTGACCAAAACCCAAGACGCATTTTATCGATGGCAGAGTTGTCTCGCAGAGCTTCAATCTTCACAAAAACAACTTGCTGAAATGGACGCTCCGGATTACTCAAGGCGTATTTTGGCAGAATGCGAGGAAATAGACCTGGAAAATATCGATATAGATGATCTGCATAACCGTCAAAAACAGCTACAAAACCGACATACGTTTATGGCCGACTGTCAACAAGCGCTGACAACCTTACTTGATGATGAGAATAACGCAGTTTTGTCTGGACTGCACCAAATCCATCAACAACTATCGAGCCATTCTGATCTCTATCCTGAGCTTACATCCTGCCTGGATTGCCTGCACGAAGCAACCTTAACACTGGATGATGTCGCCATACAAATACGATCTATTGCCGAGCATGGAGAAGACAATGATCTACAATCACAAGAAGATATTGAGAAACTGCTAACTGAAATCTATCGTATTGCAAGAAAGTATCAACAAGATCCTATGAACCTAACGGCATTTGTTCAGTCGATAAGAGAGGCCATTATGCGGTATGAAATCCTTTCTGAACGCTGCCAGCAATTGACGCAGCAAGTTCAAGATGCTGAACAAGCCTATCGCTCTCATGCGCGTGACCTTCACCAACTGAGAGTAGACTCTGCTCAGAAGCTCTCGACGCACATACACAAAACCTTACCGGATTTAGGTTTTACAAATGCGCAGTTTCATATCACTTGTCACCTTGATTTACACTACACCAACCCACACGGCATGGATCGTATTGACTACTTATTTACTGCCAATTCTGGCTTTTCTCTTCAATCCTTGAAATCATGCGCTTCTGGGGGAGAGCTAACACGATTATCCCTTTTGTTGGAGTGTTTCTCACCAAAATCCTTACAACCTCTTCAGGTGTTTGATGAAGCTGATGTTGGCGTAAGTGGCGCCACCGCTAGCTTAATTGGGGATCTATTTAAACGTATGGCACAGCACGCTTCTGTCCTATGCATTACACATTCTCCGCAAGTTGCTGCAAAAGCGGATCATCATTGGTATGTATCTAAGCAGCCTCTGGAAGGCTCAACCCATTCGAGATTGCAGGTGCTCTCAGGAGATGACCATATCCATGCTGTGGCCAAATTATTATCGGATCATACCGTTTGTGCAGCCACGTTAGCTAACGCACGCATCTTGTGTGAAGCGTAGCGTTTTCTAAACTGAAAAAATATGGTATCGTAATATGTTTTTTATACAATGACATGTATGCGCCAACCTCAATCTATTAAACTGTCTCTGCGCCTGGTTGCATTCGTCTCGATGGAAATCTTAGCTTATTGGGTTGGCTACACCATCTATCTTAGATTCTTCTCATCTGACCCCATTGCCATCAAAAATAGTGTATATATTCAGTTGAATCAGTCTTCTTTTTCGGCACTTGCTTTTTTTGGCTTGATCTACTTCGGACTCACAAAAAGGTCAAAACAGGTACGATTTCTCTACCTGTGCTCGTCCTTATTTACATCTATTTTTTCAGTCTATGCGCTGATATCTTCTGGTG
>CAXGBK010000084.1:0-1815 GCA_964008345.1 uncultured Coxiella sp. | reverse complement strand
TTTCTTGCAGCCCTACCCACTGTCTGTATCAGTGCGGAGGTTGAACGCAAAAATCCTTCCTTATCAGCATCAAGAATGGCTACCAATCCGACTTCTGGTAAATCCAGGCCTTCTCTAAGTAAGTTGATGCCGATCAGTACATCGAATACGCCCAGTCGCAGGTCTTTTAGTATTTCTATGCGCTCAACCGTGTCAATCGACGAGTGGAGATAGCGTGCTTTAATGCCATTTTCCATAAAGTACTCTGATAACTGCTCGGACATTTTTTTGGTGAGCGTCGTGATAAGAACTCGTTCGTTTTTCACGCTGGAATGTTTGATTTCACTGAGGATATCTCCAACCTGATTGGCACACGGCCTAATCACCACCTCTGGATCAACCAGTCCAGTGGGTCTTACAATAAGTTCGGCTATCTGTTTACTTTTTTCTAGCTCATATGGCCCTGGGGTTGCCGATATAAATATGGTTTGCAGTGCTAAAGCTTCAAATTCTTCAAACTTTAATGGCCTATTATCTAGGGCTGATGGTAAGCGAAAGCCGTATTCTACTAAAGTGGTTTTTCTGGATCGGTCACCTGCGTACATGCCTCTAATTTGTGGCACGGTAACGTGAGACTCGTCTACAAAAATAAGTGTTTCATTAGGGAGGTAGTCCATCAGTGTTGCAGGTGCTTTGCCTGACTCACGACAAGATAGGTAGCGGGCATAATTTTCTATGCCGTTACAGTAGCCCAGTTGTTGCATCATTTCTATATCGTATTGGCAGCGTTGTGATATGCGCTGCGCTTCTATGTACTTACCTTGTTGATCGAAAGATGCTTTTTGCTGTTTTGCTTCTTGTTTGATCAGTGCTACTGTTGCATCGATTCGGTCTTTTGGTGTTGCGTAGTGTGATTTCGCAAAGATTGTGTAATGTTCGAGCGCTTCTTTAATAATTCCTGTAAGAGGATCGAAGAGCTCTATTTTTTCAATTTCTTCATCAAAAAGATGGATGCGTAATGCGTCGTTTTCATTCTCAGCTGGGAAGATATCGATAATATCGCCATTGACTCTAAATTGCCCGCGCTCTAGGGTCATTTTACTGCGTTTGTATTGCAGTTCTACCAGCCTACGCATAAACGTTCTTTGTCCAATTCGCCCCCCTACCTCGCATTTTATATTCATATCTGCATAGGTCTCAGGATCGCCCAAGCCGTATATTGCTGATACCGATGCTACGATAATGGTATCTTTGCGTGTGGACATGGATTTTGTTGCAGAAAGGCGCATTTGTTCTATGTAGGCATTGATTGCGGCATCTTTTTCAATAAAAGTATCTGTGCTGGGTACGTAGGCTTCGGGTTGATAGTAGTCGTAATAGGATACAAAGTATTCAACGGCGTTATCCGGGAAGAATCCTTTCATTTCCCCGTACAATTGGGCGGCCAGTGTTTTGTTAGGCGCTAAGAGCAGTGCAGGCCTGTTCGTTTTGGCAATAAGGTTTGCTATGGTAAATGTTTTACCCGATCCTGTTACGCCCAATAACGTTTGTTTGCTATTCCCTTGCTCAAGCCCTTGTTGTAATGACGCCACCGTTTCTTGCTGCTTTTGCGCCATACGAAAATTCGCTTTAATTCGAAACATAGAACTGTGATTTTATCATTACAATCGATGAATTTAACACATGTAAGCCATATCGGTCAATGATTATTACCTTTGGCCATATTGAATAGCATTGTCTTTTGCTATTTCGGATTCAAAGTCTTCTATCTATTTTTTATCACATTTTTTTGATATTTCTGACCTCAAAATCTAGCACCATAGGTTTTACTAGACT
>CAXGBK010000083.1:0-4367 GCA_964008345.1 uncultured Coxiella sp. | reverse complement strand
CTACTCGCAAATCCCATGGCCACACTTTGTATTGATTCATTAGAAAACGAAGAGAGACGTCAAAAAATCGAAGGGAATACTGTTGAGAACCACGAGGACGAAAACAATGAAGCAGCTGCATAGCCAAACACACTAAACACCAGTTCTCATTCGCAAATAAACTCGATTAGATACACACATAATCAGTGAAGATAGCAGCAAAGTCAACAAGCCGGCCCAGCCTAGCATGCCTATAATTGTATCGCTTAGATGATTGAAATCACCTAAAGACCGACCAACAGCCATAGCTAAAAGCATACCCGGAAAAAACCACGGCAAGGCCAATAACCCCATCAGCAATGAGGCATTTTTTGATACAATCGATATCATTCGAGACAAATACCAAAGAAGCACGTAACTAGGAGACTGCGCACACCAAACCAACCATAAAATGCCTATCATTTTAAAAGAAATTTGACAAACCGATCCACAGATAATCATAACAAAAGGCATGAAAAGCATCTGCAGCACCCAAAGCGCAAACAAGTACTCTTGCCAAGCATAAAACCCTATCCGCTTTGAAAGAACACTTGACTCAGCAAGCTGTATAAAAGAGCCCACCGTGACGATCCGCCCCATCATAGCAGTTAAGCAAAAAAATAAACCGATCCAGTAAACCCCGATAAAAACGTCTACACTAAAAGCAATAGCATGCTGAAGAACATAAGAAAGCAATACAACATAACAAATCAACTCAGTCATAGACTGCTGCAAGCTTCCAGCACGGAAAAAATTGACAAAAAGCAATATAAAACGTCTTAAGATTATCATAAAAGCCCTTTTACTTAGCTCTTTGTAAAAGCCGATTCATCAGAGCAAATCTTTTACAAACAAACTTTTCATGTGCAGTAAATACAACCATACCCCCCTTATCAACATGACCACACATAAGCCCCAACAATTCTGACCGCTTAGATGCATCTAAAGATACAAAAGGCTCATCTAAAACCCACAAAGAAACCTCATGACACGTAAGCAATAGTATAAGGCACCATTTTTTCTGCCCAGTAGATAAAAGGTGAAATGAAGAATATGGATCCAATTGATAGCCAACAAGCAAAGCATGCAAACTATCACTGTCAAGCACCCTCCCGGTATACATCATGTAATATCGTGTCAAAACATCGCTGATGGCCATTCCCTCAGAGTAACAGGCCTCCGAATTGATATATAGAACACCCAATAGCGAATCGTCATCACCAGAAGGAAGGGTAATCCAAGCAGGAGCACCCTTTGAGGGCAAAAAGCCCATCATGCAATTAAGAAATGTTGACTTACCAACCCCATTATCACCGTACAAGCACAATGCAGAGCCGGCTTTCATCTGAACATCTGATAACAACCAACGGGTCGCATTAGGCCAATCGGGCTGGATACTATCTAGATTAAAAGCCATAAAGCGCCTCTGAACTATGATGCGTCCTTAGAAGCTTGCAATGCAGCTACCATAGCATCTGCATCCAATGTAGTCGTCGGAAAGGCAAAAAACGCATTATGTCCACGCACGATTTTAACAACGCGGTGCAAAAAATCATCAACAGCCTTATTATATAACATAAAACTACAGGGCTTGATAAAAACACGTATTCTAATGACCACTTCAGAGGAATCTAGCTTACTTAACGTCGCAAAGTTGTCTTTCTTTCTATCAACGAAAGGCATTTCGGCAAACGATTGCTCAATATCACGACAAATATCAGCCACCCGATCCAGGTCAGAATAACGTAACCCAATATGGTAATATATTCGCCTATTAAGCATCCTTGTATAGTTAACAATGCTCACCTGTGAAAAAACGCTGTTAGGAACATATTGCATTTTCCGATCGGGTGTGCAAATTCTCGTTACGCGCCACCCAATATGCTCAACCGTACCCTCTATTTCTTTCTCCACGACACCAATATAGTCTTTCAACTTAAAAGGCTGGTCGAATAATAAGACCGCACCAGAAAAGACATTAGATAACGCCTCACGGGCTGCAAAACCGAGAACTACCGTACTTACAGCTCCAGCAGTGAAGATACTTCCAGCCAGCTCATTGAGATCAAAGACCATCAATACGACCAATATCGCAACAATATAGACAATCGTTTTTAAAACCAGAAAAGAAACGTGCAGAATCGGTTCGAACTCTCGCATCTTTGGCAACCCTTTCTCTACAAGAGATTCCTCCCAGTAAGAAACCAACACAAGCAAAAACCACGAACCAAAAAAGGTCAAGCCAAGCTCAACGCCGCTGTTTAAATAGAAAGTAAGCTGCTTTTGGTCAAACAACCCTGAATACCAACTTAACATCGATATGTTGAGCACAAGCCAAGATGCGAAAAGAAAACTATAAATAACCGGACTTAATGAGCGATACAGTGAATTAGGCACACTGTCTACTTCACGCGCACTATCGGTTAACCACCTCCACCTGAATAAAGCCAGTAGTACGAGAAAAAAGACAGTACTTGTTGTGATAAAAAGCACGATTGAGTAATTTTTCACAAAAACGGCGACATAATAAGAGCTGTCTAACATAATACTACCTTCAAAGACGGAAACTCATTAGGTGGAACAGGTATCTAGACCACCTAAAAATGCATAAAATTTTACTCTGGTGTCTCATCTTCGGGATCATCATCATCGCTACTAGAAGGTTGCTGTTCATCTGCCGCCTCTTTAACGTCTGATTTATCTTGGCTTACACCATCCTCACTATCCTCATCGTCGGCTAACAAATCATCATCATCTTCACTCTCGGCATCAGTAACGCTGTCTTCCTTCACATTAGCGTCGCTCTTGTTAACATCAGCACCAGCATTTTCAGTAACGATCGCATCAGAAGGAACAACATCTTGTTTGGCAGAGCAACCATACATATAACCCAACGACAACAACACCATCGCAATAACCACTTGCAAATAAACCGGGATAGATTTAAAAAAGTCCATAGATTTCTCCTACAATTATCTCCGAACATTATGCACAGATACTCAATAAGTTGCAACCCTAGTTCACATCGCATACAAGTACGGTATAGATTAGCCGACAAGAATACATACACTATCCCTACTAACCAGCAAGGACTATCCATATGATGCAATACAAGACTACTTATAATCTGCCTAAAACAATGCAAAGACAGCAAGACAAACTCAATCGCATGATCCAGTCATCCAAAGCAAGCATGATGGAAACGACACCCGTACAACATCGACTACACCAAATGCATGTGTTAGATGAGCATGGGCAACTACTAAAACAAAACATCATAAACCAAATCGTAGCGATGCCACCACTTAGAAAGATTGCGTTACACGACCTTATAGGACTATTTCAAGAAACACTATACACCAGCTATCCAGACATACATATTACGCTATCAGCCAAACCTTTGATTCAAATAACAACACTTGATACAAACGCAGTCCAGTTAACCATCTATCATCACAGTTTTATTGGCATAGAGCTAAAAACCAACAACATCGAAGAAATATCTATGATGGTCTGCCACGAAAACGGCACACTTAGCACATGCTCATTTGAACGATACACAGCTATACAAAAAACACTACAAAAAGCCCACGAAGATACAATCACAGCCCCAGATACAATCAGAATGGATGACACGTCAACAGTATTACCATGGATGTATAGCACAACCAGCTTTTATATCGATAACAAAAGCATAGAAATAAAGAAAATAGAGGTACACGTAGCAGAAACCGTTCATAAAAAATTCCATTTAAAAAACAATCACAATATAACACTCATGACAGGGTGTTCTTTTCGTGATTTAGTGCGCGAGAAAAACCCTGCCTCACACAACATAAAAAAAAAACGCCAACAACCCGAACCAGCCACACCGATTGTTCAAAGACAAGCACCTAAATATTTAGCAAAGGCGCGCCCTATTCCCAGAAAACAGCATGCGGTTAATAATGATTTCAAATCAATGCAAAGGCAGCAAAACGTTTCAGAGCAACTGCCTACTTCAAAACAAAAACCGTCTAATACCATAACATCAATAATTGGAACTTTAAACGCACGCGCACAAGTATTACTAACCGTAAGCAAAGCCATTCCATACTTCTACCATGCCAGAAAATGGCTTTTTATATTACCCAATCTACTAATAAAAAGTCTAATAGCGTTAATTTCATCTTATTGGATAAAAAAGCATTTAAACTTTGTAACAAAGCAAACAATCCATAGGGATAAAATACAACATTATAGTGTCAGGAAAATGCAAAAAAAATCCTTAATACACAGAATCATGCACCCATATAAATTTAACCTATAAGATAAATTAAAATAGTAAGATCTATGCTATATCTACTTAT
>CAXGBK010000082.1:0-2106 GCA_964008345.1 uncultured Coxiella sp. | reverse complement strand
TATGCACTAGGTTCTGTCGTTGGACGTCCTGATCGCAACTACGAGTTCAGCGCTCGCTACACATTCTAAAGAGATCTTATCTTTACAACCAAAGCGGCAGGTTTAACCTGCCGCTTTTTTTGTCTATAAAAGTAATTAGCTTGTTAAAATAGACAGCTTAGAAATTAGAGTGTATATCTATAGTAAAGATAGATCTGTTTTACATATTGACGATTAGATCGCACAACTAAGGAGGGGGGCAAAGCTACTAGGCTTATAAAGCGCTTGAAGCTTTAATTACCAAGTAACCTATCCGTCAAAAAACTTCCAAAAGCTTTGATGTCTTTCCAGTTGGTCGCTACTTGTGCGACAAATTTGCCATTATTGTCTACTAAGGTCTTGCCTTCGTCGGATACATCAAAATGCAAAGTCTCGTAATTAAGGAGCGATCCATCGTAAGCCATATATACGGCAACATCATCAAATAGAGTGGAGGACTTTTGCGTAAAAAAGTCACAATGGATCCAAGGGACCCGTGGGGCCCAAATACAGTAATTCTCAATCACAGCATTCAGAAGAGGATCACTAGTAGCTTGCCAAATCTCTTGGTATTCTTCCCCAGATAAAAAGAAGATGCCACAGGTATCAAGTGGAGTAAGTGTGATGCTTCGCCAATCTGCTCCGATTACTGTACGAAACGCTTCTACGTTGTTCGCGACATTGTATTCGGCTGAGATCTCTTTAGAGCCATCATAACCTGAATAAAAACTACCAAACATACCAAAGAAATCACATTTTTTAGCGATTTCTGGGCGTTGTTTGATGGCTGCAGCAAGACTGGGAACGGGGCCAACTGCGATCACGGTAACAGTTTCTTTGGACGATTCTACGAAATCGATAAAGGCGCTAACCCCGTCTTGCTCAATAGGTCCCTTGTAGTCACTTAGCTTATAACTCCTGACCCAAGGACCTTGATGACGCTCTGAGTCAGGCATGATACCAAAATCTTTACCAAGTGCGACAATTACATCTTCTCGCTCTGCTACCTGCAATACTTTAGCGGCAACCTTTGCTCGGTACTCTGCTTCACCGGTTTCAGTGAGAACCATCTTTAAGTCTAGTTCTTTGGAGCGCAAGATATGTGCAAGTGCCCAAGTATCGTCTACATCTCCACCAATATCAGTCGCGAACACTACCGGCTTGCTTGCTAAGTAGGTCGGTAATAGCAAGCAAGCAGAAACAAGTGATAGAGTTGCAAAATATGAAAAAGTTCTAAGCACTCGTTAAATGTTTAAACAGTTACTTCGCTTCAAATATGGGCAGCAGTTCCATCTCAGGTACTGTAACCAATCCTTTATCTGTGAGGCGAATTTCAGGTATGACCGACAGTGGTAATAGATTGAAGCCCATATAGGGAAGAGTACAGCCCATTTCTGTCCACGCTTTCTTTAGGATCGTAGATTCCTTGGCGACCAAGGTCGCACGTTTATCCGATAGTAGTCCTGCAATCGGTAGCTCGACTTTTGCCATGACTTTGCCTTCTTTTATAACAACAACAGCCCCTTGAGAATTGTTGATTTCTTCTAGCGCGCGTCTCATGTCTGCTTCATTCGTTCCTGCGATGACTATGTTGTGCGCATCGTGTCCAACGCTGCTAGCAACAGCGCCATTTTTTAGTCCAAAGTTTTGTAATAGTGAGTAACCAACCCCACCATTTTTATCATAACGCTCGACAACAGTTAGGAAGCACAAATCATTTAATTCTAATATACTCTCCCAGGAATTTATGGCTTCAGTAAGCTCGATTGTACGGTGCAGTGTTATAATTCCAGGCAGTTCAGTGCGGATACAATTAAGCCTACCAGTCCCTTTTGGTAGCTCAGGAACAAGTTTTGGATTTTTTGGCAAGCTGACTGTTTGATAGGCAGGCTTGGGATATTGATAGCGCTCTTCGGTTAAAATTTTATCTAGACCAGCAGTCACAGACTTATTTTCAACGACCAGTTCGCCGCCAAACCATGTATTTTGAACTTCTAACTCATCATTGAGTAGAACTAGGTCCGCGCGCCTACCAGGACCAAGCCCGCCTAGTTCATTGTCCATAGCATATCGTGTAGCGCCATGCAG
>CAXGBK010000081.1:0-12402 GCA_964008345.1 uncultured Coxiella sp. | reverse complement strand
GAATCGACACTAAATAAGTTAACATCCATCGTTTCTACATACTGGCACCCCAGTTTTCTCTGCAGCGACGAAAGTATTGCAATGGACACTGCGATGAAATTGGCTATATTTTATTGGAAAGAGCAAAATTATTCAAAAAAAACACAATTTCTCACACTAGCCAATTGCCATCATGGGTACTCAATGGGGGTATCAAGCATCAATGCAAGTAACAGAGCTTACGAAACATTTGCCCCGTTGATTTCCAACAATGAAATCATCCCCTACCCCGAAACATGGGCAAACGATACCAACATCGAAAAGAAAGAACAAATCACACTCGAGCGATTACAACATTACCTGGAAGAACATCATGAAAACTGTTGTGGCCTTCTAATCGAACCCCTCATACAGAGTTATTCTGGCATGCGCATATGTAGACCATCATTTTTAAACACCGTATGTAAAGTTATTCAATCCTATAACCTACTTATTATCGCAGATGAGCGTTTTACCAGCTTATACCGCTGCGGAGAAAGCTTAGCCGCAAACTATCTACATACAAAACCTAATATTACGGTTCTAGGCAATACACTAACCAACAACACGTTACCATGTGGCGCTGTACTCATCGATAACAGGATACAACAACAGTTATCAGAGCACTTACAAAACCCGAAATTCAAGATCGACCACGGCTATCAAACACATCTACCCACCCTCCAAGCCATGTCTGCTACGCTAGATGTAATCAGTCAACATCAAGTCCAAGACCACGTCAAAAAAATATGCAAAGTTCACGAATCCAATCTTCACTGGCTTCAACGTAAACCCATCATAAAAAATATCCGCTTTATCGGTATCACAGCAGCATTCGATATCGTATGCGAACGACACAACCAACAAGAAGCCCTACAATATTGGTTTGCGCAAGCTTGTATCGACCAACAGCTGCTGCTTCCATCTAACAAAAGCAGTATTTATTTATTAGCACCCTACTGTATATCCGAACAAGATATCAAAGAAACCTACAAGAAAATTGATACTATACTAGAAAATGTTCCACTGCATTACATCGCACACTGCTCCAACAACCACCAACCATCCTAATTGCACCATTAAAATTATCATGCTATGCTTAGCGATACTTTTTGGATGCTCATGAATGTTCAAGCTCGGCATTATTTTTGGAGGACCCAGCGAAGAACGAGGCATTTCCCTCAACTCAGCAAGGGTACTTCTCGATCACATCAGTCATAAAAATCTTACCATCGAAGCATTCTTTGTTGATCAGCATCAAAGATTCTACCCAACACCCACCAGTCAGCTCTACTCCAACACCCCAGACGACTTTGACTTCAAACTAAAAAGCATAACGCATGAACTCAAACTTGAACAATGGATAGCTGCGCTCAAAGCTTGTGACTTAATTTTCCCTGTAATCCACGGTAAATTTGGTGAGGATGGGCAACTACAAGCCATACTTGAACATCATGCTATTCCTTTTGTTGGAAACAGCAGCGCAACCTGCAAAGCCATCTATGCAAAAGACCAAGCCCTCAAAAACCTAGCCGTCAACCAATTTCCAACAATCTCCAGCCTTGTCGTCGATCAGCAGATAGCAAAAACCAAAACGTTAATTAGTCAATTTTGGAACGAAAAAATCAAGCATAAAGCCATTATAAAACCCTGTGAAGGTGGATCTTCCATTGACGTATATGCTATTAAAACACTTGCCGAACTTGATAAAACCATAAGCAAACTTCTAAAAAAACACACTAAGCTTTTGCTACAACCTTACCAAACCGACCCTGAATTAACCATGGTAGTCTTATCAGACCAGGATAATAATCTAACTGCCTTACCCGCAACAGAAACTGAGAAACAAGATCCCAATACTGAAATATTTGACTACCGCAGTAAATACCTTGCCACCAATGCTACCAGACATTACACACCGGCCAGACTCAATAAAAAAGATACGATTCGACTTCAAGCGTGCGCAAAGTCCATCTTCAAAAAAATGAACATGCGGGATTTTGTCCGCCTTGATGGTTATTGGAATCAAGAAAAAGGATTTTTATGTAACGATATCAATCCCTATAGTGGTTTAGAAGAAAACAGTTTCTTATTCAAACAAGCAACACGCTGCGGAATGACGCACCGGTCCATACTACGTAGGATCATACACCATGCTTGTAAGCGAATGAACATCACCGAACCTAGGTACCCCCAAATCAATCAGGGCGCTAAAAAACACGTTTATGTGCTGATGGGAGGAAACAACAGTGAAAAACAAGTCTCACTTATCTCTGGACGCAATATTTGGCTAAAACTCTTAAATTCTAATAAATATCAGCCAACACCTCTTTTCCTAGATCAAAATAAAACCATCTGGAAACTGCCATATCACCTATTCCTCAATCATACTTGTGAAGAGATTCAAGCTTGTATATCGCAACATCAAGCCGATCAATCTATTGATAACATTGCCAGAGAACTAGGCTGCGCACCTCCAGAAACACAACTAAGCTCATACCCACTAGAAGATTTTCTCGCAAACTTAGCGAACCAAGGCGCTTATATTTTTATTGCACTACATGGAGGATTTGGAGAAAATGGCAAGTTGCAAGACCTACTTGCACACTATAACATTGCACACAACGGATCCTGTGCAAAAGGATCACGCCTATGCATTGATAAATATCAAACACAAACACACTTGCAGGAACATAACATTCCCGGATTGAAAATACAAAAGCAAATCATCCTATCTGCCAACACATTAACATCATGGGACAAAAACTCAGCCAAAAAGCTATGGCAACAATTATCCACACAGCTAGATACCAACATACTGATTATTAAGCCAAGAGAAGACGGATGCTCAACCGGAATCGTTACCCTACAAACTTGGCAAGAGCTCTTTCAATATGGCGATCTCATCATCCGAAATGCGACTACTATCCCACCACATACGTTTCGTGGCCAAAGATCCACCGTGGAAATGCCAACTAAAAGCCCTAGCTATCTAGTAGAACCGTTTATAACAACCGACACCATCCTTGTATCCCAACAACAACTAACGCATAAAAAAGAGACCGGATGGATTGAATTAACGATTGTCATCATCGAAAAAAACAGCAAGTATCACGCTTTATCACCGAGCATTACGGTAAGCGCAGATGCCGTATTAAGTGTCGAAGAAAAATTCCAAGGAGGAACCGGCATCAATCTGACCCCTCCACCTGAGCAGATCCTATCAAAACAAGATATCCAAACCATTCAATCCGTTGCTTGCCAATGTGCACAAGCACTACATATCAAACAATACGCAAGAATTGACTTATTTTATCATAAAGATAGCCAGACAACACAAGTCATTGAAATGAACACCCTTCCTGCACTAACCCCTTCAACCGTTCTCTTCCAACAAGCATTAGCCGAAAAAGAACCCATCGCACCAAGAGAATTTATAGAGTATCTTGTTGAATCAAAAAGGGTATACAAAGAACAAAGCGCACTAACCAGCAATTAAGAATAGGCACGAGTGGGATCGAACCACCGACCACCACCATGTCAAGGTGATGCTCTACCACTGAGCTACGCGCCTATAGGGCTAAATTATAATATAAATTAAGCGAACCTTCAAGACGCACATTAAAACATAACACCCGACCCTAAACGTACATAGCATATTACGATGGCTGCACCCTAGCCTAACCGTTCATTAAACAAAACAAACTAGCCATAAGTGAATTTTTTCTGTATACTACGCTTGGCAGATTTGGTTCTCCCGCAACGATACATTGCGAACCCCGCCAGATCTGGAAAGAAGCAACGGCAGTAGTGAACTCGGGTGCCGGGATGTAGCTAAATCTGCCACTTTCACAAGGAGCTTTATTATGGCCTATTTAGCACTTGCAAGAAAATGGCGACCACAAACATTTGAAGATTTTATTGGGCAAAGCCACATCCAAACAGCATTACAACACGCACTAGAAAGAAAAAATATACATCATGCTTATTTGTTTACGGGCACACGTGGTGTTGGAAAAACATCTGTAGCACGATTATTCGCCAAAGCGTTATCGTGTATGGATGGTATCAGTGCTACCCCATGTAATCGGTGTCAGCACTGCCAAAGCATCACACAAGGCCAATTTCTTGATTTGATTGAAATTGACGCCGCCTCTAAAACAAAAATAGAAGATACCCGTGAACTCTTAAATCAAGTAAGCTATCCCCCATCACTCGGTCGATACAAAATATACTTAATAGACGAAGTACATATGCTTTCAACACATAGTTTTAATGCATTACTTAAAACACTAGAAGAACCACCAGAAAAAACTATATTTTTATTAGCAACCACCGATCCAGAGAAACTTCCAACAACCATACAATCTCGATGCCTACAACTTCATCTACACCACGTCGATACGAAACAAATTGCACAACACTTAGGCAATATTCTAAAAAAAGAACAAATTCAGTATAGTGAAGATGGCTTACTATTACTTGCAAAAGCAGCACAAGGTAGCATCCGAGATGCATTGAGTTTGTTAGAGCAAGCACTGGCTCTATCACCTCACGACAGCGATCAAAACATACAAACACTCAGTCAAGAGCATGTCACCCATATGCTTGGCACCATGCCAGATAAAGATATTCAATCACTTCTAATAGATATTTGCGAACAAAATATTGAGGACGTACAGAATAAAGTGGATGGCCTTTTACAGCATAACTACAATTTCAAAGCCATTATAGACCAAATCTTAAGTTATCTGTATCATACAAATCAAAATCTCATATTCAACCCCAATGATGCTAAAGAGATCAGCCTACCCATTAGCCACCAGCAGTGCCACGTGTATATTCAACTAACCCTGAAAGCTCGGCAGGAACTAGATCAATACCCTTACCACCATATGGGCTTTACTATGCTCATCATGCGCATGCTATCACTCAAATTAAACGCAAGTAATTTACAATCCATCATCACGCAGCAAGTAGCCGAACTTGAGCCAAAACCTCACCATCGAGCACCCGACATCCTTACAAAAAGAGAAAAAAAAACACCTCAAGCAACACCTAACACGACTCCAGCAGCCACTGCCCCGTCATCAGTACATGACTGGGAAGGACTAATAACATCCATACCCATAAAAGGACTCGCAAAATCCCTAATAACACAGTGCACACTTGAGAGTAATTGGAATGATCATAGCTGGAGCATATTGATTCCCATAACACAACAAAGTCTTCTAACAACCGCTACCAAATCCAGTATAGAAAAAGCCATTACCCAAATGCTACCGCATATTCAGAAAATACAATTCAAGACTACTGAAAAAAAAACTAAAACCATTCCCAGAACCATAGCAGCTACTGAAACCACTAAAACCAAGCCACCATTAAATCTCGAGCAAGATACGTTGCTAAAATCGATACAATCTACCCTAAAAGCAGAGATAGAGCATTAAGGCGAAATGGCAGAAGACAAATAACTTTGAGGATCGCATGGCTTCATAGTGGCCTTAGTAGGAGGCGTAGTATTTTGAAGAGAGCAAGCTTTCAGTGCAGATTGATACTTGGTATGCATAAAAAATGATCTAGCTCGTAAAAAATACAAATTCAGTCTGCGGCATAGTGCACTTCCTGCCCTATAAAGCATAACAAACGGCTCACAAAAGACGGTCACAAGGGTCCGAGCAGCAAATTTCAGCATAGCCTTAGAAATACTACTAGCATGCCAAAGACATGCATAACCAACCGAAAAAAGTTCCGCTATAAAATCCATAGGATGCCTGATAATATCCCTTAATAACATAAATAGATTTTTCACATTATGCTTAAAGAAAGACCACGACTTATCAAGAACAAATAGTTTTTTCAAACGTGCATTCGAATTACGAATCAATCTAAAAGCAATATACAATAAAGGAAAAGAAATCATACAAGCGAGCTCTATAAAAACAAAAGAAAACAGCATGTTAAATAGAGACTTTAATAGTCTATAACAAAAAAAACTACTCGGTTTTTTAGTACTTTTAAAATTCTTATTTGGGATATGATTGTGTACCGGCATTCTGCCATCACGAGTAATGAAACCGTTCTTTTCAAGCATGAAAGTAAATGAGGGCAAAAACATTTTTTGATACAATATTTTACTATGGATATTACTGACACTATCCAAAGGATCTTGTGTAAATGAATATGAGAAAGATTCCTCAAGAAATGTTTTCATATAAGCAAAGTCACAATCGAAAGACAATTCAGGGATTATTTTTGAAAACATTTTCCTTACAGCATCGTTGGGCAATACATGTATTTTCATCAAAACAACAAGCCTGGGTATTAGCTGCCTAATATTAGGATTAGCAAGTGAACCAGAAGATAGTATAAAATCGTCACTGCTATAGTTTTGTTGAACCTCAGCAAACTTCTTTTTAAATTCCAGATACGCTTTTTTATCATGATCTTTAGAGGAAGGGACCAGTGAAGATACCTTTTTAACAAAATCAACTTCTAGAGATGACCCTTTAGACTCATAATACGCATTCAATGCCAGCATTAGTAACAAAAATCGATGACATGGATGCGCAGATGGTCTTTCCTTACAGTAGCTAAGAACCCTTGCTCTTGCGCCTATTTGTTCTTGTGGGGCATCATAAAAAAAACTATTAAATATATCTCTCTTCAAAACGGCCTGCAGGCCCATATGCGATCCAGCAGGATTCTTATAAAAAGTGATAACTAGGTTTTCTAACTCAGCTTTCAAGGCGACATTTTCCAAGGGCTTATTTTGCAATAATTGATCAATATTGCGCCAATCTAGGGGTCCAGTTCGATTCTTCTTCAAGTGGTTGACCACAGCGAGTACCATAAGTAAACTATGTTCAACATCAAACTGCTTCATAAGAATAGACAAAAGATGACGACCTCCATCTGGACCGGTTATATCGATGCCTTGATCTGCAAATACAGCAGACATTTCTTCAAAGAACGGGGCATTTAAAATCTTCCCACCCTGCTTTTTATGCGCAGGACTTTTCATAATAGCACCAAAATCAAACCAAGATTCTTTAGCAGAATCACAAGTAAAAGATCGGACAACTTCAGGCCAGCTAATATCTAACATATCCTCAGAGCAAACATGCGAAAAAATCATTGGCAAGCTGATTAAATAATGGCCTACATTAGCAATATCATCTGCACCATGCTCATCAGTACCTAAAACACGTCTTGTAATAATTTCTCGATCTTCCTTCTCTAACATCCGCCAATAATCAAAAAGAACGCTATCCTTAGCTAGACTAATGATATCGTTCGTCACGGATGATGGTATAAAAAATCGCTCCAGGCTAGCATGAACTTCTTTAGTATGCGACTGAGACTGCAAAAAAACCTGACTAATTTTACGGTATATTAACGAAGGCAGCCCCAAGTGCTTTAAAATGGCTTGAGACATCTTCACATCTGAATACTCGAAAAATATTCTAAGATCTTCTTTACTCTCACAAGCGATAAGTTCATATAGCGTATCTACAACCACTAGGCGCCATTTTTCCTTAAGCGCCTCAGAGTAATTACCTTGTAAAGAGGCTCCAAAAAAACATAGTTGCTGTTGATAATTCTGCCAAGAGGCAGGAAGATCCAGCTCGTAATCTGAATAAATCTCAGTACCATCATGCTTTAAAATAGCCGCGACATGTTGTACGATACCATTTTTCATAGCATTTGCATTATGTTTAGAGGGATCTATTGATAGATATTGAGGAGGTAATACCTCATTCAAAACACGAACCCGAGACCTCAGCCCTCTCATAATAGCACTATCCGCGCAGAAAACAGCAAAGGCACCGTCCATATCTGTACAACCGATTTTTATTGTCCCTTTAGAGGAAATATGATCAGTATTGTTTATTATAAATGGGGGATCATAACTGCTATCTTGCGCATCGCCTGTTAAATACAATTTATATTGTGCGGCATGTTCTAATGGAAAACTAGGAAGTTGCCGATTTGGGCAAACTGTAGCAAATCTTGTAGCAGGTGAAGTAGCAGCCGCTTGCGCAAAAATATAACGTACACGGGTCTCATAATCCGATTCATCTTTTCTTGCGATCTTGACTTTAGAATAAATTCGGCCTTTAGTACCTGCATCTGTATCAACAGGATAGACAGCTTTAATAGCTCGATTTACACCAGCCGATGCACAATACCTACCCCACCTATTAGCAAACGAATCCTCTTTTTTCCCAAGCAAATGCGCCTCACTTTTGCCAGAAAAAGACACCACATCATGCCTAAGAAAACGAAGAGCTTTGGCATATACACACTGACAAATCTTCAAAAAGAAATTAGAAACACCATTATTTTCCGAGTAGCCTTGAAAAACATATTGATACAACAGCCAATCCTTTGGCTCCACCGACACAATATAACAACAAACAGCACGAAGCGTACTACGAAATAGGTCTGCATCGAGAAACTTCATCAACACAAGCGCCACAGCAAAGTTACTTGGTAAAATCAGGTACGCAGCAAGCATAGGCAACTTATGCAGAATCCTTTGAAAATTTCTTGAAAAAATAACAGGCGAAACTGCATACAAAAACATACATGCTAGTGTGAATTGTATTTCAACCACACTCAACACCGTTCCAAAAAGCACAAATGGCGTAGAAAAATATAACGACTTCATCAAGAAGGTCATCAACAGCAACGAAACCCATTCTGTTGAATGAGAAAGTATAGAGCCACTTATGACATCAAACTTCAAGAATTTCAAAACATCACATATTGCATCAAGTACAAAAAATAGAAAGTGGAGAAATACCTGTGATAGGTTCAAAAGCAACTTACAAGATTTCAAAGCACTTGCCATAACAGCATTGGTCCCTCTAACATAAAGTTTAGAAGCGCCCTTTAGTTTAGTCGTAAAGCAAACATCCGACTTATTCGGCATGATTAAATAACCGCCCCACAGTATAACCAAAATCTGTAGCAAATCCGTCATTAGCAAATATTCACAGGCACATACATAACCCAAAGCAGATAATACAGACAGACCATATACCTCCGCCCAATAATCATTGCGCTGCCACAAGCTTGAAAAATACTGTCTAACGGAATGCAGCAAAGATTTTATTTTACAATACAGACCATCCAAATAATAAAGAAAGCTACCATTTCTATTAGCATGCATCGTGAAACGATTATCACCCGGTAAATTTGGATATAAAAATGCAAGTAAATACTGACGACAATTGAACGTATCTAACCAAGTGCTCGTAGTAAGAATCATCAGAATACTAAAAGGCGCTAAATTGATTGTAGAGAGAGAAACAGCGATCCAGAATAGAGAAGCATACTTCCTATCTCTAGAGTAAGATTGGGTGTTAACCAACCAATCTCGCAAATTTGCATATTTCCTTGTTAGAAGCTTATCACGCTTAGTCTTTGAATCTACATACCTAACTTGATCCTTAAGCTCATCGGTAATGCATTCAAAAGGCTTTAGGCCCGATCGATGGCTTCTTCCAATCAGATAAACCCCATTAAAATAAGATAAAACCCAATAAGCCAACAACCATCCTATTCCCAATATCTGCCGTAAACAAAATGGCAAGAAAAGCGCTGCATGCGTTGAAGCGAGTGCTTGACCTGACTCTCTATGTTTAGCTTGCTTCAAATTAAAAAAGCACAAACCACCAACAGTAAGTAATATATAACCTGCAACACTAACTAACAAAACCACGCAACCCTAATTAAAAAAAATGATCTAACATACCCATCAATCATCACTATTATAACCCAGCGAAGAAAAGAAATACAAATACAGAAAAATCATCTAATCAACATAAGTCTTAGTACATTAAATAAACATTAAAAACCTGGCCGATACATTATATTAGACAACTCTAGCAACAAACAATACGACTGATAGCCACTCTAGATTTTTTTCAAACTAGTCCATAGACCTTTTCTGGTTAGCGTACAGAGATCTTCCAAAATACAACTACGCTTCCAGGGTTGCATAATCCAATATAATAGGCAAACTCCGGTATTGCAGTACATTCTGTAACAAAGAGTACGCAGACTGCAGATCACCCAGAAAATCAACCAAACCGAGTTTTAAACCTTCCTTACCGGTAAATATCTTACCACCAACAACTTGCTGTAAACGCTGATCGTCCAACTTTCTATTTTTTTTAACTAAAAACTTAAACCAATCATAACTGTCTTTACCCGTTAAATCTAAGTACTTTTTTGTAAAATCACTTATTCCACTGAAAGGAATTTGTGTCAATCCTTCCCCGATACCATCCGTATCAACTTGTACGCCGATCTTTGCCAACATGTCTTTAAATATGGTAATACTTGATTTAACGCCTATACTCCCGACTATACTGGTTTCATTTGCGACAATTTTATCTGCAACAGAGGCCAAAAGATAAGCCGCTGAGGTAGCCTGCGCGTTAACAACTGCCACAATAGGAATGTTTTTCTGGTGAATTCTCTGTAGTAAATCGTGTCCACTTTCGGCCACATGGACAACCCCTCCTGGGCTATCGAGCACCAACACCAAACCGACGGCATGATCGTCTTCAAAGACTCGCTTTAGTTGTGCATACCAAGGCTGTTTAACTGACTCTATTACCCCTGAAACGGTCACCTTAGCAATATGGTCTTCTGTGATTATTTTATCGGTTTTTTCAGAACACCCTCCGACAAGCCAGTAGCCCAATGCAAGAAAAAAAACCATAGACCATCTTTTTATCTTACGTTTCAGGGCAAGCGACAACATCAGCTCACCAACAAGTACATTTGGATGAGAAGCTGACTGTTGACTCTCGATACCTTTTCTATCCATACTGCGCCGTGGTTACAAATTTCATCCATGCTGCTGCAAAGATCGACTGAACTTGCTTTTGAAGATACCGCTCCATATTCACATAAAACCGAGACAACATTTGTCCTTTCCATATATTCTCAAACATGCTGTAACCGGAGGAATCCATAGAAGAATCTGCATCCCCATAGTTGTTCAGTTGCCAGCTATCCACCTCAGATTCATGATGCAATTTAGCACGCAGCCAGCCCACCGCTACTTGCAAATCACCGACTTGATCCACTAACCCAAGCCCCATAGCCCGCTTGCCTAAGTACCACTGCCCATCTATGATACGCGATACTTGCTCAGGTTTAAAACCGCGATTGCTCATCACTTTTTCTACCATCCATTTATGCAGGCTTTCTAAAATCTTGGTACGGTGCGCAACAAACTTTTTATAATTAGGAGAATCCTTTTTCGGTTTCGTCTTATAATCCCCAAAACCTTGCTCCACAACTTCTATCCCTACTCTTTTCATCAGCTCTGAAGCGTCATAATGAACACTGGTCATACTTAAACCACCGATAGAAGCCGTTTCTTGGCTGACAATATGCTCTGCGCCTGTAGCGATCACATAGTTGTTGCCGTGTGCATAGCCGTATATAAATGCAACAACAGGCTTTATTTGTCTTGCCTGTTTGATGAGATGGCCCAATGCCTCGACAGTAGCAAAATTATGACCGTCATAAATACCTTCCTCAATAAACAGAACTATACCTTTAGCGGCGTCAGTTGAAATAGCGCGTAATAGTTGTTCGTTTGCCACTATTTGCGATGCTGGATTTAGGTTTACCACAACCTTTGCAAAATGGTTCTTAACAGGCTTGGCCGCGGAAGGAACGAATATGACATACAGTAAGAAGAGCAAACTTAGTCCACCTATAACCTGCCAACGCCTATGCCATAACCTATACTGCTCGAGCGTATAATGCTCCGATCGATAAGCAAAAAATTGGGTGAATCGATTTAGGTAGTCCATTATTTAAGTTTAACCTAATAAAAATGTAATGCAAGTATTCCGTCACTAAAGTCATCAATTCCCATAGATACCCCCCTCAACTATCCAAAAGCCCCCTTGCAGACACCATAAAAAAGTGATACAATTAAATTAAAATTAAACATTTACATGCCAAATCAACACATACTCAAACCTACAGCTTCTGATTACGTCATACGTGTACTCAACAAAATTGCCAGAAAAAAACCCATTACCATCGTCTACTTAGT
Source organism: uncultured Coxiella sp. (assembly GCA_964008345.1). Classification (GTDB taxonomy): domain Bacteria; phylum Pseudomonadota; class Gammaproteobacteria; order Comchoanobacterales; family Comchoanobacteraceae; genus CACBGS01. Next base: position 290 of record CAXGBK010000081.1, on the reverse strand, counting down.
CGGCAATATCGACGATCCAGATTTTCAAAAAAAAATAGCAAAACTCGACAAAACCATAGAAAAAAGACATGTTGTCACGGTAAACCCGAGCCATATAGAAAAAATAAACCGGCTCCAAAAAAAGTATGCAAAAAATATACACATTCATGGACAAATATCGCCACAAACAACGGCTGAATGCCTAGCAAAAATCGATCACAATATCGTACTATGCATCGATGAAAACAGCCCTACAAAAATAATAGAGCGAATCAAGCGCATGAGCATTGTACAACTTAAGGTATCGTTTC
>CAXGBK010000080.1:0-4502 GCA_964008345.1 uncultured Coxiella sp. | reverse complement strand
GAGTCGACTCTATAAGAAGCTAACACGATACCCAAGCACCCACAAGCAAGCAAAGATGCACCCATTTTATAAAAAGGTGCCCCTAAGAGAACCATTGCCGGTAATAAAAAACGCAATTCAAAGAAAAACGCTTCAAAATGCGCGTATATTTTTCTTTTAAGCAACACTTTTTCACTGAATAATACAACTCTTATTTGACGACTCCTCTTTTGCAAAACATCAAGATATGGGCTCCCTCCGATTGCATAATTAACCGCAGTTACCAATGTGAGTAACCCGTCAACAAAATTAAACAGACCTTTAGCCATTAGATGAAGTGGAAAACCTAATACAAAAGATACGGATACCAAAAGTGAAGAAGCTATACTGCTAAGAGAATCAGAAAAAATATTTTTATTTTTCATAAGGCCGTTATCATTAAAAAATTCATTTTACATTCAATTCAAAAAACATACATTACAAGCGTCTTAACAAAGAAAAAACACACTACTTTTTATATAGCAGAACACCTTTATCATGAGACATATCGCTTACCTCTTTGGGGATACCATGACTGATAATCTTTGCAGATCCTCTCGCATAACTCATCAAACGCCTTCCTCCAAAAACATCAACCCTACTCTTATCCGTGGCCAACAACCACATTTTTTTCGAACGCAAGTGACGCAGATCCACACGACTTTTTCCAGAGAGCTTCACACGAACACGCTGCCCAATACCTGCCAATTGCAGACGACCATCATGCACATCTATATCCATATCTCTAGCATGCAACCAATACATATCTACATGATTTGAGCCTTCTTGAAAAAGCTTATACGTCCCAAACTCCCCTCTCAAGCGAATAGAACCTTTCGTATGACTGTACAATGCAAAAAATGGCATTTTAAGCGCGTCTCCCTCAACTTGGCAGCTATCTGCAACTTTCAAAGTTTTTACTCGGCGCAAAGCATCCCTACCTAATACCACATCGGTTTTATAACCTTTACGCTTTTCCCCATCCAGTAGCAAGACCCCTCCCTCAACTTTTGTAAATACATGATCATGATTCTTCTTCACCGCTCCTGGATGCTTACCATCCAAATGCAAACGCACAGATCCACCACAAATAATCGTATCAAAACCCGACGAAGCCTGAGAATGTTTCTTTGAAGAACGCGGTAAAACCACACCTCCCGCATGCAGAATACTTCCCTGCAAACACAACAAAATCATACACAATCTCATCCAACAAACCATATCACTATCCCCGTTCAAAAAACGCTATTTCCACCCGACGATTTTCCTCACTACCCAGAGGCGTTCGGTTAGAGCTAACAGAGTGCGCACCCATAGCATGGCCGACGTGTGAGATCCTGGAAGCATCAATACCCTCTGACCAAAAGTAGCTCGCAATAACATCTGCTCTGAATTGGGCTAAATTTCGATCTTCTGTGGACACAAGTGCATCGTCTCCAAACACACTAACACGCATGTGGAGCTTTGGATAGCGTTGGGCAAAACGCAAAGCCGGCATCAAATCTTCGATATAAGTATCCCTAAATTCCACCGACACTTGGTGCATAAGCTGATCTGAGGAATACAAAAATAACGTTCTGTCATGATAGTTCTGACGAACCACGCGGCTCTGCACTGAATGGCGAACATAAGGTGAGACACAACCACTCATCGCTAAACACGAAACCAATAACAATGGCAGCCTAACTTTTGGCAAGAAAGAAAACAAGGAGCCCCCCACGCATTTGTATACCCTCTCCATTACAACCCGCTTAAATTAAAATGTCAACAGCACACGCCAAGTTGCAGACAATTAACGAAACAATCTCGCCGATATAAAACGATCATGGCCAGAATAATCCTTATATGATGTCACATCTGTCAAACCCATTGCTTTTGCATATCGCACAACTTCACTGGCTTGATCAAAACCATGCTCAAGATACAGCCATCCCCCATCGCCTAAGTTCGCAATACTCCAATTTATTATGACACGAATATCATGCAGCCCATTATCTGTAGAGAACAAAGCCTTATGTGGCTCGAACTGAGAAACCTCAGCCATAATATGCGAATCATCGGGTGCAATATAAGGGGGATTGGCCACAATCAGATCAAATTGCGTAGCAACATCCTGCCACTGACACCAATCTTTGCACATAAATCGCACAGCATCATGCTGCCAAGGCTGTAACCGGAAATTCTCTTGCGCACACGCAAGGGCTACAGAATCATCATCTATCGCTGTAAACGACCATTGCGGACGTTGACTAGCCAATGCAAGTGCAATAGCCCCACTTCCCGTTCCCAAATCAACCACTTCGAGCAAACGTGTGGGGTCAAGCGAATCATTTGCCAAAACAGCATCTACTAGCTGTTCTGTCTCTGGCCGAGGAATAAGCGTATGTTGGTTTAGCTGCAACGTTAAGCCATAAAAATCCCATTGACCTATTATATAGGCCACGGGCTCGCCTTCTGAGCGCCGCTTTATATACCGACGCAATTGCGCTTCCTGTTCTGAGTTAAGCGAGGTATATAAACCAATCTCGTGAATGGATTTACCTAAAACAAAAGCCACCAAATGTCGCACGTCCAACAAGGCAGTTGGCGAAACAGTCTGGATCGTTTTGGCCCATTTCTCCAGTGAATACGCTGCCATTAATCATCCTGATTTTGCAACGACGCCATCTTATCCGCTTGATCTTCTTGCAACAAAGGTTCTACAAGCCATAGTAGCGCCCCTTCTAGGATCTGATCCAATTTATACAATGTTAAGTTGATTCGATGATCTGTCACTCGGCCTTGTGGAAAGTTATACGTACGTATACGCTCAGATCTATCACCTGACCCCACCTGCAACTTACGCTGCTCCGCCCGTTCATTCGCCTGTTTCTCGCGCTGAAGCGCCATCAGCCTAGCTTGTAAAAGACTCATAGCACGCGCACGATTTTTGTGCTGTGACCTCTCATCCTGACACTCTACCACAACCCCTGTCGGAATATGCGTCAACCGTACTGCTGAATCCGTGGTATTAACGTGCTGTCCTCCAGCACCACTGGATCGAAACGTATCGACTCTAATGGTGCTCGGATCAAGGTTAACCTCATCCACTTCCTCAACCTCTGGGAGTATAGCAACCGTACAAGCCGACGTGTGAATACGCCCTTGTGATTCCGTAGTGGGCACCCTCTGCACGCGATGTGTCCCAGACTCAAACTTCATCTTCTGAAAAACATCCTGCCCTTTAATATGTATAATAGCCTCTTTACAACCGCCCTGCTCACTATTATGCATACTGACAATTTGCCATGACCAACGTTGTGTCTGTGCAAACATTTGATACATTCTAACAAGATCCCCGGCAAATAATGATGCCTCATCACCACCGGTCCCAGCACGCACCTCAAGATAAACATTACGAGCATCGTCTGGATCCTTTGGAAGCAACAACTGCATTATGCGCTGCTCTTCCTCCGACAACAACGCTTGTAACCGCAAACGCTCTGCCTCTGCCATTTCTCGCATGTCCTCATCTTCTGCCATCTCGCGGCATGCTGCAATATCTTCCTGCAACTGCTGATAGGATAAATAAGACTCGACCACAGGCATAATTTCGTGCAACTCTTTTGACAAGCTCTGAAACATCTTTTGATCTTGTATCACATCAGGATCACTAAGCTTCTGTTCCAAAACAGACTTGCGGCCAGCAAGATTTTGCAATTTATGTTCTATACTCTCTTTCATAACACCGACATTATACGTAAAAACCATTTATTTTTCAAAGAAAATCGCTAAGACCATCACATTAATCTTGTACCCCTCTTCAATTTTATTTAGCATAAGACATTTATATGCCAAACCACTATGCATAAAATTGGATTCATCGGATGGAGAAGCCTTGTAGGGCAAGTTCTTCTTGAACGATTACAACAAACACAGGACTTAAATGATTGCTATCTAACCTGCTATTCCACATCTCAAGCTGGAGATCCTGCACCAGAGATAGCCCATCACCCTCAATTACAAGACGCCTATCAAATCGCAAACTTAGCACAAAACGACATTATTATAACGACACAAGGTAGCGCCTACACACGCACTATCCACCCTAAACTACGCAACATAGGATGGAAAGGCTACTGGATCGATGCCGCCTCAGCCAAACGCTTAGATCAAGACAGCATCATCTCGCTCGACCCCATCAACCAAAGCATGGTAACCCAAGGTTTAGCAGAGGGCATCCAAAACTTCATCGGCGGAAACTGCACCGTAAGCCTGATGTTACTGGCACTAGCTGGTCTTGTAAAAAAACAACTTATCAAGCACGTGCAGGTATCAAGCTACCAAGCTATTTCGGGCGCTGGATCTGAAGCCATTGAGACATTAATACAAACCTACAACACCCTTGGTCAAACCACACAAACAACAAAAAACATTTGCCACGCTATGGACAACATCCATCAAGCCCTACCCACACAATCCCTAGCATACAACCTACATCCCTG
>CAXGBK010000079.1:0-5661 GCA_964008345.1 uncultured Coxiella sp. | reverse complement strand
GGATTCCAATAACGGATAGATACTGCATGCAGCATCAATCCACTATTTTCATGCATCTTTGAAAAAATTCTATTTTTATCAAAATCGCCGTATTTATCATCTCCTACTATCGGATAACCATCTCCTGATAGATGTCGTCTTATTTGATGATTACGCCCTGTTTTGATTATCACTTCTACCAAAGTTTCCGACTGATTAGTCCTTAATGGCGTGATATAGGATTTAGCTTCTAGCACTTTTCCTCGATCTTTATCTGTATCCCCTCTACGAGCCAGGGCTTTGTCTAGCGATTTCTTTTCTCGTATAATACCAAAAACAATACCTTGGTATGTCTTAATACATCTGGATTCTGACCAGTGGTCTTGTATTGCACGACAGCTGGATCGAGATTTTGCAAGAATTAAACATCCTGATACTGGCTTATCTAAGCGGTGGACCAAATAATAACGACGACTATGCATATGGGATAGTACATCTACAATCCCCCATGGGGTATCAGTACCTCCATGCACGGCGATTGACGCTGGTTTATTGATTACCAAAACATGCTCATCTTCGTAGAGGATTTGATCTTTTAATTGCACCGTTAACCGCATGGGTGGTTCTGCTTTTTCTGGCTTTTCCTCCCATGGGGGTATACGAATCATCATACCTTCTGACAATCTATCCGTGGGCTTAGTTCTTTTTTTATCTACTCGCACCTCTCCTTTACGAAGTGCTTTATAAACTCTTGACCTTGGTATACCACGACACATCTTCATGATGAAATTGTCTACTCTTATTCCATGATCGTCAGCTGTTACCTTTAGCATACGTACTGGCATACGATTTCGTCGTGAGTGGATTCGGTTATTATACGGTTTTCATAGACTGTGAATCAAGATATTTTCAACTTCCATATAACCGCTGGTGCGAAACTTGCGTCCGTTGCTTTGATAAAATCACAATCACGTAATAAAAACATGCATCATTTGTAAAAAATCGTGTCATTCTAGGTTTTTTATAGTACTATTCCATCAAGAAAATTGTAAAAATCAATATGCCTATTCGATATCGAGGAAAGAAGCAACAAAACAATGACCACACGAATCCTGTAGATTCTGAAATTCGGGCTATTAATAGAAGTCTTCTCCGATCTTATTCTAAAGATCAAGCTGCCCTTCGACCTAATGTACCGCTCGATCAGTGGCCTCGTTCGTGGATACAAGATCATGGACCTCGCTTTTATGATCATTTTTTACACCTGCATTTTAATAGCCCAGATTCAGTGAAAACACTAGATGCAATCTATAAGCTGATTCTTACTTCTAATAAATGCCCCTACCGTCACGTTGAGAGCACACCCATTACCGATCAATTCGTTCAAAACCCTATTAGGAGAAGCCTTGGGGCATTGCTTATTTTCATTCGACGAGAGAAAATTCAGCACTGCGGTAATTGTATCCAACAAAGGACGCTTAACCATCTTGCACATCCCTTTATTCTCACTAAAAATCAACTTTCAGAAATGCAAAAGATCAACTGCGATCAGCTAGATGAAGACTTCTGGAAAACAAAACTTATAAATTTTCTGCATCGTTTAAATTATGATACACAGCCCGATACCATTTGCCTTACGGATCTTTTTTTTCTGTGTTTACATGTGATTATTATCAGAGAATTTAGAAATCACCAAGATGATCTGCTCATCGTGCTAAAATCGATTTCTCTCTTACACCAGTGTGATGACGATTGGATTAGAAATCAGCATCTATCTCTCCTTTCGGATTACCTTATTCTCTTACCCAAATCTCACACATTCTTATCTTACACAAAGTCGTTTGCCTATCAATTGGTCAACCAACTTTCTTTTTTTGTTCGTGGAACCGCTTACCTAGCCCCACCTACTTCTCTGTATGACCGCTACCACGACTTAGTTAAGCAAGCGCCTCTCGATACGAGACAGGTACTAGAAGTAAGCCATAAAATTATGCAACATCTTCAACTTAGCAACTCGGTCACTGCGAAAAATCTTTTTGTTTTGATGCTCAATCATATCATCAAAATAGATGACTCCGCGTGTCGTAGTGAAGCGCTACTAAACTGGCTTGTGTTACATCTTGACATTTTCATCGCCAATGACGGTAATACATCTTCTGAGCATTTTAGTTTGGTAAATGTTGTTTTAGCGTACTGTGCGAATCATTTTTTTCTGCAGGAATCACCCACCACCATTCATGCAATCTTCAAACGGTGTATTGCACCACAACTCTCATTCCAAATGCTCTTTGCAAACAGCAAACCTTCTCTTTCGGTGCTTAATTATTTAAAACTGCCTGAAAATGCTGAATTCATTAAAGATCCTTCCCTCTCTAATGCTCTAAGCATCTACACAACTAAAAATGCACCATTTAAAGGCTCACCTGATGTCAATGGTACCAAAAATATAGAATCTAAGTCCCAGGACCGTTCTTCAGCATGCGCCTTTAATTCACGTCAGGGTACATATGACGAACTTGCAAGAAAGAATCGTGATCTAGAAAATAAGATTGCAGATATTCAATGTATTAGGCTCCAGTCGGAAGAGGCCTTGGAGCAATCCAAAACCCAGCTTGTTGCTAGCCAGAAGCTCAGTAGCGATTTTCAATTGAAAATACAACAACAGTGTAAAACCCTGCAGCAGCTTAGATCTGCCTTGCAAAGCGCTAAAGAAGCGACCGAGAAATTTTCCGAACAAAAACAGTTGTTAGAAGTTGAAATTGCAAAAAAAACGGCTGCATTGCGACTTGCATCTGTAAAAACTCAAGACCTTCAAGCTCAAGTCTCGCTGTTAATCCAAAAACAAAAAGAACCATGCCGGCATGATGGTCGAAATCAGGGTAGTCAAACCATGCCTTTATCGCAAGCGCATGGCCATTTATTTCATCATATCCCACAGCACATAGACCTATCACCACGTCTAGGCATTCTGAAATCGCCTTTGAACCTAATTGCCACGACCTTATCTGATCTGTCATCTAATATCACCTGGACAGGAACATCTGCACTATGCCTTATTCGAGATCATGGATCCATTGCAAAATGTTTACCCGCGGAGCATCTTTTTAAACATGAGGATATTGACTTGCAAATCGCAACAACCCAAGACCTTTCATCGGTTGTTCAAACTTTGTTAAGTGCACTTCAAGAACACTATGATATAATACCTTGTCTAGGCACATCGACCAAACACAATAAGATATCTTTTATGTTAGGCATGGCTAACGGTGTTAGTCTACCGATTGATATAAAACTCCATTCAGCTTCCTTTCCAAGATGTAACCCTAGTTCGTTGTATCTATCTTGGAATAGTAAAGGCTGGTGTTTTGATTACAGAGATTTAACCCTATGGCAACGTGAGTTTCTTTATTGTAGCTCATTTTTATCGATAGAATCTTTAGAAACCAACTACACGTTCTACTGGGCTTTACATCAGCATATCAAACATCTTACCCTCGGCACTTCAACATCCTGTACCGCTAGGCTTCTCAAAAAAGCTTTTGATGTTACTTCTGATAAGGGATCGATTGCAGCAGATATTTATTCCATACTATTCAAGTTTCAAAATACGCCATATTGGGCTGCCTGCCTTGATGTAATCGCTACACCACTTCACTTAGAAAATACAACATTACTGACTTATATGCTTCCTGATGAAGCGACGTTTGCTGTTTCTATAGATTTGTCTTCTGCCATTGATAGACATAGCTTTCTTTGTATACTTAAATCATCCTGGCAAAAACAAGAACGGAGAAAAGAACTGCTTGATAGTACATCTCCGATTGACTGGTCTACAATAGAGACCTTAGATAAACCAAGTAGCTATCGCCCATAAATTTCTTTTACCCGAGGATCTACCAGGTCGATGATAAGAGAAATATTGTCGTCATTGATAAGTGATAAAGCCAACGATTTCACATCCAAAAAATCATCCTTTTCAAGGAAAATCGATCGTGTGTATTGACCGGGCATAAGACAGCGGGCAGCAAAGCGTATACCTAAATAAAGCGTCTGTATTTTCTACATTTTCAATATATTTTCTTTTCATATTGTAAATCAAGGGGGACTATTTGTGATGAGTGTAGATACGATAGGTGCAGATGGTAAAAAACAATCTAAAACTTCACGTAAGCAATGGGTATAATATATTTTTCAATAACACATGCAAAAAATGACAAATTGTACTATAGAATATTATATAAAAGTTATAGGGTTGATAATTATGGGTAAAGTTGTTGTAGCATTCGATTTTGATGGCTGTATGGATTTAATAGATTTTGCGAAAGATGAGAAGGATCCGACGTCTACATACAAAGAAGAATTACTGAAACAAACGATGTACAATACGATGAATCCGTGGTACGATGAAGAGGGTGAACTTGTAGATTTTAATTCTGCCGAAAATCAGAATTCTACTGACAGAATAATAGAACGAGGATATGAGCCAAGTCCAAAAATGTCAGATGAAAAACAATTCGCTCATAAAGTAGTTTTTTTAAGAGCAAAAGCTCTTAGGGATTTCCCAGCGATTCGTGCATTCAAAAATATTTTGCAAGATGCAAAAAAAAATGGTCATAAGGTTATAGTTAGATGTGCAAGTAATCGCCAGTCAAAAGTTATAGATAATGGACTTTGTACGTATAACAAACATGGATTAACTGCAGATGCATGTTTTAAGGCGATGTTTCCACCCAATCAAAAATTGAATGATGTCGAAGTCACATATAACGCTGCTAGATTAGAAGATACGGTAAAAACATCTATTGAAGTGCCAAATGAGCAAAAGGAAGTTGTGGCTGAGACTGTGACTGTGCCCATTGAGAATACGAAATTTGCTACTCTAATTGATCAGATACATGCAGAAGCAGCAAATCTGCAATCAAATGAAAGCATGACCTATACCTTCATGGATGATAGAAAAGATATTTTGGATAGAGCGAATAAATTTTTTAGTGAAAACCCGTATCTGATTCCTGAGGGTGTAGAACTAAAAATGATACATACGCCTCAATCTAAACGGACTGAAGAGCAATCCTACCAGTTCATTCGCGGGACGGGGGTCAAATTAGATAATGATCAAAGGACTGAACTTGTTAGCTCCATTACGACCGAAATAACCGAGGATAGTGGGTATCACAAATACAAGGAATATGGTTGGCCACGTGACGATGAGCAAGTCGCACCTTTAATAGAGAAAATCAAAAATAAGTTTAATGCAATCACAGATAGGCAAGCATCAACGATAGCTCTTGATAAACTAGAATACGGAGACAAGGAAGCTAGAAAGCTGGCTAAAAAATCACTCGAAGTGTTACTTAAGGAGGACACACTTCCTGATCTAGAAAAAATGAAAGAAATTCTAGAGGCTAGGATAAGTAAAAAGATGGATCCGATGCACAATAAACGGTCTAAATTTTTTAAGGTTATGAAAAAACTTGGATTCAGTAAAACAGCAAATCTATTGAAAAAAGTCGGGAAAAAATTACAAGCAGCGGAAAATCAAGGATCTACCAGTGCCGTGGCAAACAACCAAAACTCTGTCAACAAGTCAAGTGGAGATCAGAGACCTAGGTAATAATTAATAACCAAGATATCTTTCTTTATGCTGACGAATGAAGCGCACACAATACTGATAACTCAATT
>CAXGBK010000078.1:0-1965 GCA_964008345.1 uncultured Coxiella sp. | reverse complement strand
GCATACGCCTAAAGTAAATCATCAAACGTACAATTCCACGAAAGCGCGTGCGCCATAGCAGCCGAGTAAGTATGCGCTTGTAGAAACCCCGATCACTATCTGCAAGATTGGCTATTTCATCATCACTGAGGCGCTGACTTGAAAATCTAAGTAATAATAGTAGAGTTTTGTCATGTTTGTTCTTAGTAGCTATTATAATTGCCTTTTTTGCTTGGTCTGCATGACTAAGGTCAATGCGAGTATGAGCAAGGAGGATGTCAACAATATCGCCATGGCCTATTTCTGCAGCCCATATAAGTGCTGTTTCACCCATATTATTAGCAAGGTTAGGATTAACACGTTGATCAGCGAGGAGAGCACTAACAATAACGCTATCGCCATCTTGTGCAGCCAAGATAAGTGCAGTATTACCGAGTTCATTAGCACGGTTAGGATTTACACGCTCATCAGCAAGAAGAACACGTAAAATATCGCCATGGCCAAGACGTGCAACCCATATAAGTGCAGTATCACCATCTTCATCAGCAAGGTTAGGTTCAATTCGAGTATTAGTAAGGAGCGCTCTAATAATATCGCCACGGCCCCAACATGCAGCTAAGATAAGTGCTGTGTTACTAAAGTCATCAGCATGGTTAGGATCAATACGATCATCTGCAAGGAGATCACTAATAATATCTCTATAGCCATTTCGTGCAGCTATTATAAGTGCTGTTTCACCATCTTCATCAGCAAGGTTAGGATCAGTACGATCATCTGCAAGGAGTATGTTAACAATAGCAGCTTGGCCCGTACTTGCAGCCCATATAAGTGCAGTGTTATCTTCTTCATCAGTATGGTTAGGATCAATGTTTGTGCTGTGATCATTGAGAATATTTAAAAATGTTTTTTGATCTCCAGTTCTGGCTGCGTTTAAAAATTCTTGTTCTCTACTCATTTTAAGTCCTCTGTTTTTTAGTGGCTGGTTCGCCAGATTCGTCCGTGGTCTGTGTTATACCAGCTGTGGTATCATTAGTATCAGTGCTTGTTAATATGCCACTACTACTGGACTGTTGTCTAGCAGCAGTAGCAAAGCTATCAGCAGCAACGGCATAGCCAGTTCCACCTAGGGCATAAATAGCCTCAGCTGCACGTAAGCGCATGTTCCTAAAGATGATAATAGCACGTATAATTCCACGAAAGCGCGCGCGACATAGCAGCCGAGTAAGTATTCGCTTGTAGAATTCCCGATTACTATCTGCAAGATTGGCTATTTCATCATCACTGAGGCGCTGACCTGTAGATTTAAGTAATAATCTCAGAGTTTTGTCATGCTCCTTCTTAGTAGCTCCTATAATTGCCCTTTTTGCTTGGTCTGCATGACTAAGGTCAATGCGAGGATCAGCAATGAGCGCACGATTAATATCGATTTGGCCATTTTCTGCAGCCAATGTAAAGGCTGTTTCCCTTCTATAATTAGCAAGGTTAGGATTTACACGCTCATCAGCAAGGAGGGCACGAACAATATCGATATAGCCTTCATATGCAGCCCAAATAAGAGCTGTTCCACCCCTATTATTATCATGGTTAGGATCTATACGCTCATCAGCAAGGAGAGCACGAACAATATAGATATCGCCATTTCGTGTAGCCCTGGAAAGTGCTGCTTCATCATATCTATTGGTGCGGTTAGGATCTACACGAGCATCAGCAAGGAGCGTACTAACAATATCGCTTTGGCCATTTTCTGCAGCCAAGATAAATGCAGTATTACCATCTCCATCAGCATGGTTAGGATCAATACGCACATCAGCAAGTAGAGCACGAAAAACATCGATACGGCCACGATATACAGCCCACATAAGTGCAGTATTACCGTATACATCAGCCTGGTTAGGGTCTATACGCTCATCAGCAAGGAGAGCACGAACAATATTGATATGGCCTGCAGCCTGAATAAGTGCTGTGTTACCACGTTCATCAGCAAGG
>CAXGBK010000077.1:0-4493 GCA_964008345.1 uncultured Coxiella sp. | reverse complement strand
AATATACCTTGCCAAACACTTCGGCAACATTTAGACAGGAGTAATAATGTCAGCAACAGATAATGAAAGTCAGCAACACGCAGGAAAAATAGGCTACGAAATACCCAATCCCCTCAATACACAAGTTCAGAGAGAATACGATTGGCTTACAATATTGCTTGCAGCACAACTAGTCATACTGGGCATGATTGCAGTTGCATACTACACAGGTAGTGATATCTTAAGCATAGTATCATATTCTAGTAAAACCGGTGCAAGCAAGAAATCAGTAAACGATTATAAACAAAGTATCGATGCAAGAAAAGTAATCGCAGATCCAATGACCACAACGCTTAGCGATCGGCCAAAGGTAAGTAATCATGCGAAAGCAACAAGTCATGCCTTAAATAAAGTAGCAGCAGTAGCATCATCAGACACAAATACGCTTAACCAAAGCAGTCAGACGACCAAGGAATCCAAAACTGTGTACGAAGAGGTAGAGAATACGCCACCCATAAAAGTTCAAAAATTACCAGAGCAAACAGCAAAACAACGGCCACTGCTAGCAGGGAAAATGAAACACCAACCACTAGCAAAATCTAGTATGGATGTACGTGAGTCAGTACAAGACACAACATACAGTATTCAGCAAGCCTGGTTTAGAAGGGACCTTGTACAACTCAAGAAAGTACTACAAAATGTTAATGCGCAAGAATTTTCAGAATTGCTACAATTTGTGGCAGCTAACCTACAAAAGCAAGATCAATGGATGAATGTATCGGAATTTTGCCGGGTCGCAAAAAAGCAAATGACCAATCAGCAGAATGTTGTAATCAGTTGTAGTGATCATTTGATGAACGAAGGGGAATTCAAACAGGCAATCAGCCTATTCGACATAAAGCCAAAGATTCTAGACAATATAGGCTACTACACAAGACTTGCCTACCTGCAACTGCAATTAAACCAGTTTCATGCTGCGATAGAAACCTACAAAAATCTACTATCAATCGACCAAACACAGTCAAGTTTATGGCTAGGACTAGGGTATGCACTTGAGAAAACAGCTGATATGAGAGGCTCGTACCAAGCATACAAATATGCCTATCGGTACGCTGAACCAACAGCAGAATATCTACCATATCTTGAGGAGGTTCTTTCCAATGGCAGTCACTCCTAAGGATTATCGCTCTGGTGAAAAGATTAAATTTATAAAGTATCTTCACCAAAGAAAACTCATTAGTGAAACGCAGTATAATGTCAACCAAGATATTGTAGACGATATAACGCTTATCTCGACACAAACCAGTATAAAAGAGTCCTTATTAAGCATTTACTATCAAGAGTGGAACGAATCTGATTACGAGGTGCTTAAAGAAGATATCAGCGATGACGTGTTAGGTTATGTTAGCGCCGATATTTGTAGAAAGTATAATATAATACCTTACAAGTTAGATGCGACAACACTCTACATTGCTGCCAGTGACCCACACAACCTAAGTATGCGTAAGGCCGTGTCGGCTACCTATAAAAATTGTAAATACAGCTTATCTGATAACGTCATCATACAGTCGCTATTGCATGTTTACTACCGTAATGTCACGGCAGTAACTGTGGTAGCAGAAAGGTTAGCGGATGATAATGCGTATAAAACTGGGTCAGCAGATGATTACGACAAACTAATCGATGAGGTCGTATTGGATGGATTTGATTACGACGCAACGGACGTTCATATCATTGCAAATTCCAAAGACCTTAGTTACCGCTTAAGGACACATCACCAGTTTTTTCCAAGGGTTATGCTGCCAAGATCACTTTCCCTACCATTTAAAAATAGGCTACTAATACGTGCTGGGTGCCCATTTAACAAACTTAAACATGTGCAAGATGCAGCTATCAGTGTAAAATCAGATCGTTCAGAAATCCCAGTTAGGGTTTCCTTTATCCCAACGCAGCATGGATATTCTATTGTTTTGAGAATTATTCGAGATCAATACACCCAACTGGATAAGAATCTTTTCTCAAATAAGCAATGGACGAGCTTGATATTCGAATTACAATACAACAAGGGCCTTATGCTAATTAGTGGGCCAGTAGGAAGCGGTAAAACAACATTTTACTACGGGGTCATGAAGCGATTAGCTGAAAATAGATTGAAAGTTATATCAATTGAGGATCCTATTGAATCAAAAATATCGCATACATTCCAGATGGATATAAGCCAAGAAAAGTTATCATTTCAGCAAACCATGAAGATTATCCTAAGGCAAGACCCTGATGTGCTTATGATAGGGGAGATACGAGAAGACGATGCCGTAAGGTGTGTATCAGAAGCAAAACTTAGTGGTAATATGGTTATAGGGACGATACACGCTCAGTCACCGTGGGACTGTATTATCAAGCTTAGAAGGTTAGGCTATCCAGAAAACCAGCTTATTAGCCAGGGCGTATGTATACTATTATCTAGATTAATTCCCATAATTTGCCAAGAGTGTAAAGTTCCTCACCAATTAAGCCAGCAAGAAGAAGCTTTACTAAAACAATATAGTGAGCTTGGAGCAATAAAAAAATGGTATCATAGTCCTGGCTGCAAGAAATGCCATTATTCAGGTGTAAAAACGATCAAACCATTCTATGACATACTATCCATCTCACCGGCTAAAATGGCAGAATTGGCGGTGGATTGGAATAAGATGCGTTTTGATACATATTTACAGATACCGGTCGAAAATTTAAAGAGATACTTACTAAGTCATGCCGTTTCAGGCGAGTGCGATCTCAAGACCTATTTTGAGTTTAGCAGCGTATGATACTTTATCCGTATAATGTTCGATATGCTCGCCATAGCATGAGTAAAACCGTGATGATTTATGCTCCTGATGAAGAAAACATTGAGCATATTATGCCATCGGATGCTGTAATTGAAGAAATTACGCCATTAAATGAAATATATGATAGTTATATTAGGAGAATTCAGAGGGTTTTAGTATCGGAGCGTTTCAATCAACAAAAAATTGTCAGCCTTCTTGAGATGCTTGATGCCGCATTTTCTGGAGAGTCAGTACGTCTAAACGCGCTACTGAAAGAAAATATTACACACAAAAAGCTCAGACAAATGCAGTATGAACTCTGCTCATTATATATGCATATGTACTCAGGTTTTAGTTTAGCAAAAAGCATTGCCAAAGTTCTAACCATTCCCAAGTATATGTCGAGTCTATTGGATATTGCAGATCGTACAGATGATATGAAACAAGTGTTTAAAAGTAGTATTGCACACTATAATTATTTGCTTAGCAGAAATTATCGTATCTCAAAAATCGTCTATATTCAGATTTTTCTTGTTTTGACCGAAGCCGTCGCATCGCATTATATGGCAAAGACCAAGTTTTCTGATTATTTTTTTAGTATAAAATTTCGCGGAGACAACCCTCCGGTACTCGCACAAATATATGTTGATATCTTTGCTAATATCGATATCACAGCAATTTTCACTTATGCATTCGGTGCCTTTAGCATTCTGCTACTTATTAAAGTACTATACCGTATAGTCATAAGCTTTAGAACAATAGTTGACTATATGAGGCTATACATACCATTTTGCAAAGATATAGACTTTTTATCATCGCAGCTCAATATATACCGAGCACTTAGGTTAACAGACGACATTCATATGACCTACGATCAAAGTCTACAAATCGTTTATGACCAGATAGACAACATTGCCCTACAAAATCGTTGGAAAAAGATTGTTGCCAATCACGAACAGTATTCTATGAATACGCATGAAATGATCGATGTATTAATAGCAAATTCAAGCACAACCGTACGACCTGAACCAGGCACAATGAAGATATCAGACTCCGACATTCACTTACTTGAACTAGACTTACAGCAGCGCTACTTCAGGCTTGATATGACCGGAGTTGGATTTGGGTTAGTAATTGCGGTAGCCATTCCACTTTGGGGTGTTATCGCCTTTGCGCTAACGCAAAACTACTACTGGCTCCAGAGAATGTCACTGGGCATCTAAAACTTTATGAACAACTTGAAGATGACATACAGTTTCTGGCTGAGTCTGACGTAGCACATAATGAAAAGTCACCGGTTACGTAGTAGAATAAATTAACATCGGTACCAGTTGGGCTATTATAGAATCCAGCGCGCGTCGTCTGGTTAGTGATAGAAATAGGACTACTAGAGCAAGTTTTGCTTGGATGGCTTCCCGAGCTTCCATCACACCTAAGGTTTTTATTAAGGCATACGAAGCCACCTATAGAAGTCATCTCAGCATTATTACTCCCGCCACCACCGAGGTTACCACCATCGGCATTACGATAGATTATAGGGTTGGATACGCCTGATCCATAGGCAATAAACAATACAGAACGACCATCTAACATAGGGGATATATCTGGTTTGGTTGATGAAGTTTTAAACTGAACTTCGAGTACATACATACCAGAGTTATCGGCACCGATGGTCTTATAGTTGGTATAGTCGGAATCGCTAGTATT
>CAXGBK010000076.1:0-7479 GCA_964008345.1 uncultured Coxiella sp. | reverse complement strand
TTCGGTTGCTTTTCTGGCTTTTTAGATGTTATGTTGTTTGCATGCAGTATCGTTCACTAGGAAAAACCGGTCTTCAGACGAGTGTTTTATCGCTTGGTTCTTGGGTAACATTTTCAAAACAGGTTGACCAGGATTTGGCATTACGACTGATGTCGCATGCTTACGAACATGGTGTTAATTTTTTTGATAATGCAGAAGTCTACGCTCAGGGTCAATCTGAGCTTATTATGGGCCGTGTTTTAAAAAAAGCCGGTTGGGGCCGTGATACTTTTATCGTATCGTCCAAAGTTTTCTGGGGCGGTGAAAAACCAACGCAAATCGGTCTGTCTAAAAAACATGTGCATGATGCCTGTCACGCTGCTCTTCAACGATTACAAGTCGACTATCTTGATCTATACTTTTGCCACAGACCTGATCCAAATACACCTATCGAAGAGACGGTTTTTGCGATGAATGACCTGATTACTCAGGGCAAGATATTGTACTGGGGGACATCAGAGTGGAAACCCAGTCAACTTAAGAAGGCTTATGAATTTGCCGAAAGAACGGGACTAAGAGGCCCCTCCATGGAACAACCAGAGTACAACCTATTTAACCGTACTAACGTAGAAGTAGACCTTAAGCCTATCATCGAAGAGCATGGTCTTGGTACGACCATTTGGTCCCCGCTGTGCTCCGGCCTACTAACCGGAAAATATCAAGAGGGGATTCCTCCTGGATCGCGATATGATCTGGCTGGATATGAGTGGCTAAAAAACAATTATAAGACCGATCGGATCCAAGCAAGGCTTGAGAAGATCGCTGAATTTAATAAGCTTATTGCAAGTACAGGTGCGACCCTCGCACAAGCATCTATCGCCTGGTGTCTTTATAATCCTCACGTTTCTACTGTTATACTGGGTGCCAGTCGTATGGAGCAGCTAGAAGAAAACCTGGCGAGCTTAAAATTTGTGCATTGTTTTGATACCGCGCTACTGGATGCAATCGATACATTATTTATCCCAGAGTGATATTTGACACCTTGCGCCCGCTTGTCTGGATATGCGTATTTTGTAAAAAAGTACGCTATTTACATATGGTTTATTTAATCTTTTACAAAAAAATGATACAATTTATTAATTCATTTTTGTGATAACCACATGACCAATCAAAAAATAGAACTGATCCAACAGGCTCTCGATGACATGCAAGGACAAGATATAACCTGTATTCACGTTGCGCCTCTGACGAGCATGACGGACGATATCATCATCTGCACCAGTAAGTCACAACGTCATGGTAGAAGTCTTCTCGATGCCATAATTGAATTAAAAGGAAAAATCAATGATGCTATCCCTCTAGTAGAAGGCGATGATTTTTGTGAGTGGATACTCGTTGATTATCATGATGTTATCATTCATATCATGCTAGCTGAAACCCGATCTTATTACCAACTAGAGAAGCTATGGGATACGCATCTGGTTCCAAAAAATTGAGATGCATATACATATACACGCTATTGGAACCATTGGAGATGCTTGGCTAAATACGGCGATTCAAGCTTATCAAAAACGCATACCCAAACCTTTTTCGCTATCTATCCATGATTATACTACGCCAAAGCGATTCAAACACGCAAAAGTAGCAAACTTGCAAGCTGAGGAATCCCGCTTGTTATTGCAATCTTCACAGTCAAGCGATATCCTTGTTTACCTCGATGAACGTGGCGAGTCCTACGCAAGTCCGACGTTTTCAAAAAAAATACAACAGTGGCAGTTACACGCTCACACACTACGCTTTTTGATTGGGGGGCCTGATGGACATTGTCGTACTGCCCTTAAACAAGCGAATACTACCCTATCTTTGTCTAAGATGACTTTACCACATGCTCTTGCACGACTCATACTTGTTGAACAAATTTATCGTGCTATCATGATACAAAATAACCACCCTTATCATCGTTAAATGTTATCAAGAATCCAGCATAGCTACCAAAAGCAACAAACCACACACCTATTTAGAATGCAGGTGTTATTTCTGGCCTTCGTTTTTATAGGCTTGTGCATTTTATATCAGCTTTATCGTCTACAAATTAGAGATGCGGAGATGTATACGAAGCTAAGTCAGCAAAACCGGATAAAATCCGCTACCGTACAAGCGCAACGCGGCAAGATTTATGATAGAAACCACCAAATCCTCGCATACAATATCCCCGTTTTTCACATTGATATACGTTTTCATGGTAAGCAAGCCTCGCGCTATGCTCTAGAAAAGCTCGAGGCCCTGCTTCATTTCTCACCTAAACATCGGCAGGCTATCCACGATCAAATAGATCAGGCTCATACCGATCAAATAATCCGTATCGATCGAAACCATACACTAGAATCGATCTCACAACGCTATGCAGAGCTGACCAAAATACCACACGTTGAAATCACCCCTGAATTTATACGTGATTACCCTTGTGCCGATGCCTGTGTTGCAGTGACCGGTTATAGTGTTGCCAACAAATCGACACGCAAGACCCTAAAAGCATCGCACACAAAGCTTATCCCCGCTACTTATACTGGGAAAACAGGTGTTGAGTACTACTACGATAATCTATTAACAGGTACGGATGGTCAGGAGCATTTTCTTAGAAATGCAAAGGGGAATATTTTATCACAAACAGCTAAAAAAACAGCTATCGCCGGTCATGATATCGTATTGACTATCGACATGAATCTGCAAAAAATTATTCATCGTCATATGCAAAATCACCGGGGTGCTGTTGTGGTCTCCAATCCACAGAATGGTGAGGTACTAGGGCTTTATAGCGGGCCTAGCTACAGTCCAAACGCTTTTTCCAAACCTGATGGACAAAACCTAATTACGGCTTATCTTAAAGATAGTAAAAAACCGCTTTTTAATCGAGCCATAAAGGGACTTTTTCCGCCAGCATCGACCGTTAAGCCTTTTCTGGCATTGGGTGCGCTCGATAGAAATATCATTGATTTGAGCACAACGATTCATGATCCTGGCTACTTTAAATACCCCAACAGCTCCTATATCTATCATAACTGGTTTAAACCCGGTCATGGGAAAGTTAATATTAAAAAAGCCATAACGCTTTCTAATGATACGTTCTACTATCATTTGGCATTAAAACTTGGCATCGAAAATATACATGACATTCTTCGTGGTTATCGATTTGGCATGAAGACTGGGATTGACTTACCTGGCGAGAGCACCGGCCTGGTGCCAAATAAAGCCTGGAAATCAAAGCGTGGGCAATCCTGGTATATCGGTGATACGATTATCACTGGAATTGGTCAGGGCTTACAATTATCTACCCCCATTCAAATGGCAAGATCACTCAATATTCTTGCTACAAATGCAAAAACCAAGCCTATTCATCTTCTCAAGGAATCGGTAGACGCCAGTGGCAATCGAAAAACGTTTATATCGAATATCCACTCTGAAGCACATAAAGCTAGTGCAAATTGGGCTTCGGTTGTTTCCGCCATGAGAGATGTTATAACTTACGGTACCGGGAGTAAACTAAAGGAAACCCAGCCTTATCTGGCTGGAAAAACCGGAACAGCTCAGGTTATTCGACACTCGGGGAGAGATCAAAACAACGCTAAACACCTTCTTGATCATTCTTGGTTTATCGGTTTTACACCCAGTAAAAAACCGACTTTAGCCATTACCGTTATTCTTGAAAATGAAAACAACGCGACATTGGTTGCCAAATCGATTCTTGATGACTATCAAATGCATACTGCCAACTAGAAGCGTTGTCAAGCGATCAGATTTTTTGGTATCGCGCGCAAGATGTTTGTATCCTTCCATATTTACTTTTTTTATTAAATACGTATAATTTATTTCTTTATAAATTATTATGCGAATTTTAGTGGTGTTGCATCGCAAGAAACGACAGACTAACACTGCCCCTTCTCGTTTAGGTCGCCTACATCAAGGTTTGTTAAAGACCGGTGCCGTTATTGAGGAATGCTCCGTTTACGATCTTCCTAGTGAACCAAGGTGCTATGATTTAATTTTTATCATGGGTGCAAGAGCATCTCTTTCCTCTACTAGTTCTGAATCGTGGATGCGTGCTGAATACAAATTTATAGAATATATCTTGCGTCATACGATTCCTTGTGTGGGGATTTGTTTTGGTGCACAGCACATTGCTAAAGTACTTGGATCGACGATTACCCGCTTACCAAATGTTGAAATTGGGGTACAGAGGGTTAAAATAGCAGCGTCCAATCCAACCCCCCTAAAAAAAGATTTTGTGGCCATGAAATTTCACAACGATGCCTTTCTTCTTCCTCCTGGTAGCACAGCCTTCGCTTACTCGCACCTAGGATTTGTTGATGGCTTTTCTTATAATAACCATATTTTGGCTTTTCAAGCCCATCCAGAGATGACCGTCGCATTGTTTACTGAGTATTGGAGCAAATGTATCGCGCATAATGTTCATGCTAATTTACGCTATAAGGTGATGCAAGATATCTATCGCTATGAAGCAGCCCTCAATCAATCAGCCTTAGATTGTCTTGACAGTATTTTTGCGCTCTGTCCAGCATACAGCACCTAATCTTTTCTTTCTCTTGGTCTATTCTACTGGCTTATTGTTCCAGTTTAGGTTAGCATAAGCGCATGCAGAATAGACTAGAATATCACCCTATTTTCTATACCTTGCTTTTTAGCCTGGGGCTGTATTTATGTTTGGGCCTTCTTCTTCTAGGCAGCGCTATCGAGGGAAATTACTACCTTCTCTATAAGCAAATATTCCATATTCTCTTATCTCTGACAGTGGGCATGTTGATCATGCGCATACCAAGTACGCACCTTCAGCAGCTATCCTACTTATTGTATACACTCGGTATTGGATTGCTAATACTCGTTTTAGCCATAGGATATACAGGTAAAGGCGCCCAAAGATGGCTTGATTTAGGTTTTATACGCTTTGAACCATCTGAGATTATGAAAATTGCACTACCTCTGACTTTAGCCAGTAGAGCGGAGCAAGATGGCGTCCCAATCCGAGGTTCTAGTTTAATACTATGCCTTTTTTTGGTATTTCTGCCTTTTTTACTTATTGCCAAACAACCCGATCTTGGAACAGCAAGTATTGTTGCAATAATTGGTATGCTGACGCTTCTTGTTACGGGATTCCCATTTCGCTATTGCGCCTATGGCGTGCTTGGGCTAATCGTTTCGTCGCCTGTTCTATGGCATCTGCTTCATGGTTACCAGAAACAGCGTATTTTGACACTTCTTATGCCAGAAAATGATATAAGTGGTAAAGGTTATCATATAATGCAAGCAAAAATAGCTATTGGTTCAGGGAAACTGTTTGGGCAAGGTTGGCTTCAGGGAACGCAGTCTCATCTTGACTTTCTTCCAGAGCATAATACGGACTTTATATTCGCGCTTGGGGCGGAAGAGTTTGGTTTTCTAGGAAGCTGTTTGCTTATGACTATATTTTTTATCATTATGTATCAGTGTGTACTCATTAGTATTCGCGCACAAAATATCTTTACACGCATCGCATCGGCAGGAATAACCATCGCATTTAGCATTTGCACCTTTATCAATATTGCTATGGTTTGTGGTATGATCCCTGTTGTTGGCATCCCCCTACCTTTAATTAGCTATGGTGGAACGACTATGGTTATAACATTACTTGGATTTAGTATCGTTCTTTCATGTAGTAAGCAAGAAAAGTTGTTTGCTTCTTAAAATATTATTACAGTCAGCGTATATATATGTTATATTCATTGTTACGTAATAACGACTATTCAGATGCTTCTATTATTTACTTTCCTATTCTCCTTAAATACTTTTGCCGCTATCAGCCTAGACAGCAAGGATAATGTACTTATCCAAAGATTTATTAATGAAGTTAGCAGTACCCAGAGTATCCCTAAGAAATGGCTAGAAGCGCAATTTCAAGGACTACATACTAGCGAACAGGCCATATCCTTTATTCAGAAACCTCGTGAATCCCTGACGTGGCATAAATATCGAAAGCTCTTTCTAACCAAGAAGCGCATTGAGAAAGGTCGCATTTTCCTTGAGCGGCATACCGATCTTTTTACCAGTCAAGAGAGGCAGTATGGTATTCCAAAATCTATTGTGGCTGCGATTATTGGTATGGAAACCAATTATGGTCTTACTAAAGGTGACTTCAACGCGCTCGAGGTGCTATCAACCTTGTCTTTTTATTATGTCCCGAGGCATCGTTTTTTTCAGACCGAGCTGAAAGCTCTAATCACCGAAGCATGGCATAAAAAGTGGGATTTGCATCAGGTTAAAGCTTCGTATGCTGGGGCACTTGGGATTCCGCAGTTCATGCCCAGTAATATCCCACTTTACAGTAAGAGTGCCGATGCGAAACTGCCTAGTAATATCTTTAATAACCCATTAGATGCCATTAGTAGTGTATTCAACTACCTCCATGCCCATGGGCACTGGCATGCTAATCAGCCTGTATTAAAGTCTATCAAACTTACAAGCCATCAATATGCTTATCTGATGAAAAACCATCCTGGCAGAGAAGCGATTGAACTTACACCTAAGTTGCGAAAAATACTTAATTTACGTCGTCAAGGCGAACCAACATGCTGGCTGCTTCTTTCAAAGCATAAAAATTACCGCGAGGCCTTTATTGGATTTCATAATTTTGCTAGTATCATGCGTTACAACAACAGTGCGCATTACGCGCACTCTGTATACGATCTTGCTATGACATTCTAATACTATGACGGATAATACCGACCTTTTTATTACCAAACAGCTAGATGAAGCATTGTCTTACCACAAGAATGATGATTTAGAAGAGGCTATTACTATTTATGATGCGGTCCTTGATCACAACCCAAATCAAGTACAAGCATTGCATGCTAAAGCTATAGCTTTAGCTCAGCAAGAAGATTACAAGCAAGCTAAATCGTTATTTGAAAACGCTCTATCTGTCCACCCCGATCACCCTATTATTCTCGGTAATTTAGCCAATTGTTATCGCAGAATGGGCGATGTATCTTCAGCAAAACGCTGTTTTTTACAGTCGTTGGCTATTCAGCCTACGATTGCAGCGCATTTAAACCTTGCTATTTTATATTACGATCATGACGAGATAGAGCCCGCTATTAGTGCGTTTTCTAATGCACTAGCCCTAAACCCACTTTCCTCTGAGGCAAGATTTAATTTGGCATTATGCTACCTCAAAAAAGAGATGAAAGCCAAAGCAAAACGCGAACTTGAGCGTGTTATTGCACATGACCCCTACCATATTTCTGCGCTTTTGCAACTTGGAAAACTATACTTAGATGAGCAAGCCCTTCTTCGTGCGCGAACGTGTTATGAAAAAGTCCTACTCCATGAGCCGCAACAACCACAAGCACACCACAATATCGGTATTATATCCTTACAAGAAGGTGATGATGCCGAGGGCCTAGCCTCACTTGAGAAAGCCAAATCTCTTGATGCGACTATTAATAATAT
>CAXGBK010000075.1:0-2933 GCA_964008345.1 uncultured Coxiella sp. | reverse complement strand
TCCAGGGCAGGAATAAATAAAAGCGCCCCCAAAGCCAACAAGCCTCCAGCGCGCCAAAGCAAATTTTTTGTATAGCGATTATGCGATGAGCAGCAAGAAGCAGACACAGGCCACCTGAAGAATAAAGCGACCGACAAGGATACTACACGAAATGAAAAAAGTCAAATAAGGGAAGCCGCTTGTAGAGGGTGCCGGCACTATGCTATGATTTTCTTATCAGATAAAGATAAAATAGGCTATGGAAAATCCATTATTTGTACATCTTCAAGTACACAGTGAATACAGCGTTGTTGAGGGGATGTTATCGATCGATACTATTATTGAAAAAGCTAAAGAAAGTGGGGCCACGGCGGTTGGGATAACCGACACGCATAACATATTTGCTATGGTTAAGCTTTACCAAAAGGCGATAAAAGCAAAAATAAAACCTTTCATTGCCACAAAAGCGCGTATCTGGGAAAAAACATCATCAAACGAAGCGATAACCTATGAATTATTACTGTATTGTAAAAATTTGCAAGGTTATCGTAACTTGTGTTTTTTGTTGACTAAGTCTTATCAGGAGGGGCAAAAGCAGGGCATAGCATATATTGATCGAGACTGGCTGTGTGTAGAGCGTTGCGAAGGATTGTTAGCCATTGAGCCGGGAATAGACGGTTTTAGTGCCCGCACCAATATCGATCAAGTCGAGCAGGTAGAAGCATGGATGCATTTGTTTCCGGATAGTTATTATTTTGGATTGCATCGGATAGGTAGAGAAGGCGAAAGGGATTGGCAAAGACAGCTTAGAGCTTTATCACGGCAAAAGGCTTTACCTATTGTTGCGCTTAATGCAGCATGTTTTGCGGAAGAAGCGGATTACGAGGCGCATGAGGTTCGTGTTGCTATTCAGGAGAGTCAGGTCGTATCGGCGCGAGCAGATAGCCCTTACAGCAGAAAGCAGTATTGGCGTAGTAATACGCAAATGCAGGCCTGTTTTGCTGATATCCCTGAGGCTATAGAAAACACATATATCATAAGCAAAAGACTGAATGTGCGACTGGATCTTGGCAGGGTTTGTTTGCCTGACTTTCCAGTTGATAAGGGGAAAAGTCTCATTGCGCATTTAGCTGAAATGAGTCAAGAAAAGTTAGCAAGCCGTTTAAAGGTAGAGTTAGAATCGATACGTTTTGATAATGCACAACTGGACCTGGTACTAGCTGGGGAAATGGGTGAGGATGTAAAGAAAAGGGCGGCAATAAAAGATGCAGTAACACTACAAAATTATCAAGCTAGATTACAAATAGAGTTAAGTATTATAGAGAAGATGGGATTCCCCGGCTATTTTCTTATTGTGGCAGATTTTATCCAATGGGCAAAAGATCATCGTATCCCGGTGGGCCCAGGGCGAGGTTCGGGGGCCGGTTCATTAGTCGCCTATGCGCTTGGGATAACGGATATTGATCCATTACCACATGGATTGTTGTTTGAGCGCTTTCTAAATCCTGAGCGGGTATCGATGCCTGACTTTGATATAGATTTTTGTATGATAGGCCGAGATAAGGTGATTGAATACGTTGGAAGGCGTTATGGGCAGCAGTGTGTTGCGCAGATTATCACGTATGGCACGATGGCTGCAAAAGCAGCGATACGAGATGTCGGTAGAGCGATGGCATTGCCTTATGGCTTGGTAGATAAGATCGCGAAGATGGTCCCTAATGATTTAGGGATAACCTTAGAAAAAGCCTTATTACAAGCACCAGATCTTGCTGATAGGTATGACAGAGATACCGAGGTAAAGGCGTTAATCGACATGGCTTTAAAGCTAGAAGGTTGTGTACGCAATGTTGGCAGGCATGCTGGAGGTGTGGTGATTGCTCCGGGGCAATTGATCGACTTTTGTCCACTATACCAGGAGATGAATAGTACCCATCAGGTAACGCAGTATGATATGGGGGATATTGAAAAAGCTGGGTTGGTAAAGTTCGACTTTCTGGGGTTGCGTACATTGACGATTATTGCGCATGCTGTGCGTTCTATTATCAAGGCAGGCGTAGAAGATTCTTTAGATATCAGTCAGATCCCTTTGGATGATGAGAAAACGTTTCAGTTATTAAAAACAGGACACACAACCGCCGTTTTTCAGTTAGAATCGAGGGGGTTTCAGGAGCTGATCTGCCGGCTTAGGCCAGATGTTTTTGCTGATATTGTCGCACTGGTAGCACTTTATAGGCCTGGCCCGTTACAAACCGGCATGGTCGATGATTTTATTGATAGAAAGCATGGGCGGCAAAAGGTTCGTTACCTACATCCTTGCATGGAAAAGATACTCAACGAGACTTACGGGGTGATTGTTTACCAAGAGCAGGTTATGCAAATAGCGCAAAGCATGGCCAAATATACATTAGGTGGTGCGGATTTATTAAGACGTGCAATGGGGAAGAAAAAGCCAGAGGAAATGGCCAAGCAAAGAAAAATATTTATAAAGGGCAGTACGCAAAACGCTGTCGATGAGGATTTAGCGGGAGAAGTTTTTGACCTGATGGAGAAGTTCGCAGGGTACGGTTTTAACAAATCGCACTCGGTGGCGTATGCCATGATTGCGTACCAAACAGCTTTTTTAAAAGCGCACTACATCGATTATTTTATGGCAGCCGTGCTTACGTCAGATATGGATAATACCGATAAAGTGGTCCATTACTGTAAAGATTGTGAAGCGCGTGGCTTAACTATTTTGCCGCCAAGTATCCAGCAAAGCCAGGCTATTTTTGTGGTAGAAAAACCAAAGCAAATACGTTTTGCTTTAGGGGCCATTAAGGGGGTAGGAGAAGGGATTGCTGAGCAGTTGGTGCGTTGTCGAGAAAGTAAGGGTGTCTTTACAGACATGCTGAGCTTATGTGTTAGAATGGAGGACACAAAATTAAACCGAAAAGTTTTGGAGGCATTGATTTTTA